>NZ_JAPHOT010000001.1:300000-600000 GCF_026191115.1 Legionella sp. PATHC035
ATTATGCAAATGAAAATGTTTTTAACTCGCATAGGTTTTGGTTCAAAAGCGGTGGTAACTGGAGATATGACTCAAGTAGATTTGCCTAAGGGTATTGATTCTGGACTTGCCCATGCAGTAGGATTATTCAAAAAAATACCGGAAATTAGTATTCATATGTTCACAAGTCGGGAAGTAGTACGACATCCTTTAGTATCTAAAATTGTTGACTGCTATGATAATGCATCAACAGGAAAAAAATAATGAGTTATTATATCGATATTCAAAATGCAACTGATGAATCCTTACCTGTTAGTGAAGATGAATTAATGCGCCTAGCACATTTGGCTTTGAGGGATAATCAAAAAGAGGCTGAACTGACGATCCGTCTCGTTACACCAGAAGAGATGATCTACTTAAATCACACTTACAGAAAGCAAAATAAGACAACAAATGTACTCTCATTTCCCAGTGCTTTGCCTCCTGAAATACAACTGGAATGCCCACTCTTGGGTGATGTTGTTATTTGTCCGCAGGTATTAGTCGAAGAAAGTAAACAGCTTAATAAAACTTTGGAAGCCCATTGGGCATTGATTTTGATTCATGGAATACTGCATTTATTGGGCTATGATCATATTAAGGATGATGAAGCCACTATAATGCAAGCTATTGAAATTAAATTGTTAGCGGAACTGGGGTTTCCTAATCCTTACGACGCAGAGGGTATTGAACTTGAATAAAGAGGAAGACAATAGTACGTGGTTTGCTCGCTTTAAACAGTTTTTACAAGGAGAACCACAAAATCAAGAGGAACTTGTTAGCTTATTAAGGGACGCTCAAATTCGCTCTCTTATCAGTGCAGAAACTTTGGCAATGATCGAAGGAGCTATTTCTTTTTCCAAGATGCGCGTACGCGATATTATGTTGCCTAAAAATCAAATGGTTTGCATTAAGCAAAACGATGAGTTCTCCGATATTATAAAAACCGTAACCCAAACCGGGCACTCCAGGTTTCCAGTCATTGCTGCAGATGCAGATGAAATCATTGGGATACTCCATGCAAAGGATTTACTACGCTATCAATCGTCTAATCTGGATAGCTTTGATTTGTTGGATATTTGTCGCTTGGCGGCTTTTGTTCCTGAAAGCCGACGTCTCGATAGCTTGCTCAGTGAGTTTCGTAGTAACAAAAATCACATGGCTATTGTTGTGGATGAATATGGCGAAGTTTCCGGATTTGTAACCATTGAGGATATTATCGAACAAATAATCGGCGATATTGAAGATGAGTTTGATATCGATGAAGATGCTTACCTTAAAGTACATGAGGATGGGCACTATATTGTCAAAGCCCATATGCCTATTGATGAATTTAATGAACAACTGAATGCCGATTTTAGTGATGAATTTTATGATACAATTGGTGGTATTGTAATGAATAGTTTTGGTCATTTACCTTCACGAGGCGAAACCATTACAATTGATTCTTTTGAATTTAGAATTATTAATGCAGATGCCAGAAGAATTAAATTAATGGAATGTATTGATAAACGTAAGGCATAATGAAGTATGAATGGTAATATTCTCATAATTGATGATGATACAGAGCTGACAGATTTATTGTCCCAATATTTGGTCCCTGAGGGATTTAACGCGATATGTGTCCATGATGGTGAGAGTGGCGTAAAAAAAGCCTTAAATCAAACTTTTGATGCGATTATTCTCGATGTGATGCTGCCTAAACTAAATGGTTTTGAGGTATTAAAAGCAATTCGGGAACATTTGGAGACCCCTGTACTCATGTTAACTGCTCGGGGGGATGACATCGATCGTATCGTGGGTCTTGAAATTGGCGCTGATGATTACTTGCCTAAACCCTGTAATCCGCGTGAATTGGTTGCTCGTTTACGTGCAATCTTGAGACGTACTCAAAAAATTCCCACTTCAAGACCAATCATTGAACAACATAATATTGTTGTTGATTGTTCTAAACGTCATGTAACGATGGCCGGAAGTTATCTTGAGTTAACCAATGCCGAATTTAATATTTTGGAGATGCTTATTAAGTCACCAGGACAAGCATTCTCAAAAGAGGAGCTTACTGAATATGCTCTTGGGCGAAAATACACCGCTTATGATCGCAGCATTGATGTTCATATCAGTAACCTAAGAAACAAGTTAGGAGATAATCCTCAAGGCGAACCCATAGTGAAGACGGTTCGTGGCTTTGGATATATGTTTAATGCGTAGTTTATATTGGAAAATTTTCATTTCATTCTGGCTTGCCACCATACTTATTATTTTCACTACTGCATGGGTCATTAGCCATATTGTACAAAAGTCATCATTACCCGCACAAGAACAACTCTTTATGGACAGCTATGCAAATGCCGCAGTTGCTACTTATGAATCAGGCAGGCAAGCTGCTTTATTAAAATGGCTGAATAAAATAGGCATTTCTCGTCATATGTCCATTTATTTATTGTCCAGTACTGGTGAAATTATTGGAACACAGGCAGCGCCAGAAAATGTCAAAAAAGTCGCTGAAAACCTGCTTCAAGATCAATTGAGTGAAGGTATTTTAAAGTCAGGAAAACTCATAGTAAGTCATGAAATTTTATCTACCTCGGGAAAATTCTATCGTCTTGCAGCGGTTAGTGAAAAACCTATCTATCATTTTGTTGGTGTACCGTGGGCAGGCCTGGCTATTCGTCTTATCTTAGCAACATTTATCAGCGGACTAATATGTTATTTATTATCACGCTACTTAACTCAGCCGTTGCGTTCTCTAGGCATGGCAGCAAAATCAATTGCGACGGGAAAATTAAATACGCGTGTCGGACATTTAAGAGGCCATCATAACGATGAAATTGCGCAATTAAGTAAAGAATTTGATCGCATGGCAGAGCAACTGGAAAGATTGGTTAATTCCAAAGAACGATTACTGCAAGATATTTCTCACGAATTACGCTCCCCTCTTGCTCGACTACAAATTGCCATCGAATTGGGGCGCAATAAAACACAACATTTGGCAGATACCGAATTCAACCGTATGGAGCTTGAATGTTCTCGTTTAAATGCCTTGATTACAGAAGTTTTAGACTTTGCTCGCTTAGAAAAATCAACAACTGAACTTAATTTATCTGAAATCGATCTTTCTAAGCTTTTGTTTCGTATTATCGAAGATGCCAATTATGAGGTTGGTGATGATGCCCCTAGAGTCCTGGCCGGAGTAATTGAGCCTTGCCACTTATTAATCGATGAACGTTTGATTCATAGAGCAATAGAAAATGTGGTGCGCAATGCGTTGCATTATTCACCGGCTGCTGAACAGGTTACGGTGTCATTAAAACATGATGAAACCAAAGAACACGTATGCATCGACATTAGTGATAAAGGACCAGGCGTTCCAGAGGATCAGTTAGAGAGAATATTTAATCCCTTTTATCGAGTCGATACATCGAGAGCAAAGAAAACTGGCGGATATGGTTTAGGCTTGGCTATAGCATCTCGTGCGATTCAAATGCATCATGGTAAAATCATGGCTCAAAATAATTTGGGCGGGGGATTGCTTGTACGAATTATTCTTAATGCAAATCTAGCGAGTGCAGCTCGAATCGAAAAAACTGAATTAGACTCGCTTATGACCATGTAGGACATCCATGCTGACTCTTCTTAGTGTCTGAAAATGAACTATTTTTTTCTGTCTAATTAAGGTACAATGCTTAGGGTTAGACACTCTCCAGGACTATTTATAGAATGACCGTAGCTCAGAAATTAGATAAAGCAAGTGGTATTTTATTCTTCGCTGGCTTTTTGCTTTCAAAGCTCCAATATCTGCCTTTTCCAATTGTATCAGCTGCTTTCAGATTTGTTTCACTGGGGATCTATTTACTCGCATATCTTTCTTGGCTTACAGCATCCATTCTTCATCCAGATCATAAAGAACACTATCAAAAATGGTACGGTTTTGCCCAAATAAAAGAACAATTTTTTTATTCATCATTCATAGGGTTAGGTGCAACTATCCTCAGTATTGCTGCGGTTTTTATCCCTGCCCTATTCCCTCCAGCAGCTTGGCTCTTTCTTCTGGGTAACCTGGTATGGACCGTTGGCGAATATCATAAATTAAGAAACCCACAGGATAAAAATACCCCTTATTCTAAGCAAAGTGCTTATTTTGCCTATGCTACAACATCATCTGCTATCTCATTAGTCACCGCAATCTCAGCCACTCTTATATTCGTATTTCCTCCTATGGCAATCCCTATTACTATTTTTTCGCTGATCGTTTGTGTAGGGCTTGGTGCTTTGGCCTTTGAATTCTGGCTTACCTCCTCTTTTGGGGAACATAAACCAGCCCCTGAACCTGGACCTGGTAGTTATGTGCAAATGGGCGATACACTGGGCCCGTCACCTTCCCCCGAACATGCTGATACGCCTGAACCAGGCTGTTGGAGCAGCTTGTTCTCCAGTCCCAATCAAAAAACTAATAAAAAATTTTCAAACTCTATTGAATTAAATGATGCAGTGCAACTTCAAGAAATTGCAGGAGGACATAGTCTTAGTAGCAATAGTCTTTTATAATTGAATAAATTGTATCTATTTTATTGAGACTTATTATGGATCCCAAAATTACCACAATGATTAAAAATGCACATCAAGCACTTGCTCATTCTTACTCACCCTACTCCAAATTTAGTGTGGCCTGTTGTATTTGTACGGATAAAGATAATCTGTATACAGGCGTCAATGTGGAAAATAGCTCTTATGGTTTGGCAGTATGTGCAGAAACTTCAGCAATATCAGCAATGGTTTCTGCGGGGGAGCAGCATATTAAAAGTATGGTGGTACTTGCAGGAACCAATGCATTGTGTTCACCATGTGGTGCGTGCAGACAAAGGATTTATGAGTTTGCAACACCCGATACCCTAGTCCATCTATGTAACAAAGATTCGATATTGCATAGCTTAAAAATTGATGAACTCCTGCCGCTGGCTTTTAAGTTTGATTTTAACTCTTAACATAATAGGAAAATTTGTATGACCGATACTGCAACCAAGCAGAACTATGCTCATTTAGCAGCAAACCATATCAAAAAACTCTATCCTTCATTTAAGCCAACTATTGCGGTGGTTTTGGGATCAGGATTAGGTAAATTTGCTGATGAATTAAAAGATTCAATACGTATCAATTATGATGAATTACCTGGATTTCCCAAAATTACAGTACAAGGACATGGTGGTAATTTAATTCTTGGCTATTGGAACAACGTAGGTGTTGTTTGTTTGCAAGGGCGAGCTCATACGTATGAAGGTATCGAAAACTATGAGACGGTTAAGACCTACGTTCGTACTATCAAACTTCTAGGATGCACCCATTTTATTGCAACCAATGCCTCAGGCTCATTAAGAGAAGATGTTGGCCCCGGGGAACTAATGCTCATTTCCGACCATATCAATTTGCAACCAAGTAACCCTTTAATAGGTCCGAATGATGATGAGTTTGGTCCAAGATTTTATCCTTTAGATAATGCTTATGATAAACAGATGCGTTTCGATTTATTATCAATTGCAGAAAAAAATTCAATCAAGCTGACTGAAGGAGTTTATATCTCTGTACTAGGCCCACACTATGAGACGGCCGCAGAAATTAAAGCATTTAAAATTTGGGGAGCAGATGCGGTAGGAATGTCTACAGTTCCAGAAGTTTTAGTAGCAAACCACTGCTCTATGCATGTAGCAGTAATTGCCATGATAACTAATTACGCGACTGGCCTTTCAAAAACAGCTCATAGTCATGAATCAGTAGTTGCCATGGCAGAAAGTGCCGCTGAGCAGCTTAATCTTATCCTTAAACAATATATTGCGAGCTTAAAGTGACTTTAGAGACCCATTTTAACGAGGTCATGTCTGTTTTGCTTGGCAGTTATCCTCATTGTGGGATAACCGCCAAGCAACTGATCCATACACTCGATCTCACCTTATTGGATGAGCAAGCAACCGATGAATCATTATCTCAATTAAAACAGAATGCCAATCTGAATCATGTTGCTGCACTATGTATTTACTTACAACATCTAGAACAGTGTTCCTCGCAAAATATTATTCCCTTGGCAACAGTGGTCAACTTTCCTCATGGAAAGGATGAATTAGACTCTTCACTTGCCTCTATAGAACAAGCGATACAATTAGGCGTGACTGAAATTGATTATGTCCTTCCATATCATTTGTATCTACAGGGACAGAAACAAAAAGCATTAGCCCAATGTCGTGCTGTTTCTGAAACATGCAAACAACATAATCTTGTTTTAAAAATTATTTTGGAAACGGGCGCTTTCCCTGACATGCAAACCATTTATAATGCAAGTAAAGAGCTAATTGGATCAGGTTGCGATTTTCTTAAAACATCTACAGGTAAAATCCCTTCAGGTGCAACTTTATCCGCAGTATTTGCGATTTTAACTGCAATTAGAGATACAAAAGCTGACTGTGGCGTTAAGGTTTCTGGGGGTGTTAAAAAAACCCAAGATGCATACAATTATGCGATGCTTTCAGAACTAATAATCGACAAACAAATTCACAAAAGCTGGTTTCGCATAGGAGCGAGCAGTTTATTAAACGAACTGTTAAAAATAATTTAATTCTCGGTTATACTTCGTGCGGCCAAACATTAAATTGATGATATGACTCGGTCTTATTTCGGTCATGTCCTAACTGGAGTTTAAGCCCTATGAATAAAATCAACTTATTTAAATCTGTTTTAATATTGCTTTTTGGCTTTATTTTAATAAGCTGCAATAAAGCATTGCCTCCCGGTGAGTATGATACAAATGAAGTTGGCAAAGTTAAAAAAGTAATACCCGGGACAATTATTTCTAAACGTCCGGTGAACTTACATCGAAACATGAATAATATGACTAAAAGCACAAGCAATGGGTTTGTAGATAATGGTTACAGTCAAACCCGTGGTGTTGAGTACGTCATTAAATTGAATTCTGGTGGAATTATTTCTGTTGTTCAGTCCGAAGATCTCCGGCTTAAAACAAAACAAAAAATTCTTGTAATTTATGGAAAACACACACGTGTTGTAGCAGACAATGGAAGTGAGACGTTTTAATAGACTGTATCAATCACAACATCTATTGGATGAATCATTCTTTGATGTGAATAGAGCCTGGTTGCAAACAGCCAGGCTTTGTTAGTTCCTAAAAGATGACCTAAGACTTTAGATGCATTCATTAATTAGAGCTCTATTGATTACCCTTTTTTGCTTTTTAGCGCGTCAATTCGTTTATTAAATAAACATTCAAGCTCATTTGTTATATCGCAACTGCTAACCACATCCATGCACCATAGTACCCGCTCACGAGAAACGCTTTAAAACAATCCTGAGGTTCTCTTTTCCTGATAAGTTTCTGTTGGTAAATCAAGATAAAACCCGCTGCACACCAAATAATATAAAAAAATAAACTCATTTGATTTACCAATGCCCAATAGAGCCATAAGCCATGAAATAAACTTTGTAACACACCAATAATCAATCGATCATTATCAGCAAACAAAATTGCAGTAGATTTTACCCCAATTCGTAAATCATCTGCTTTATCGGCCATAGCATACATGGTGTCATAAACAAGGATCCAACAAAAATTGATTAAAAATAATAAAAAACATTCAATAGTTAACGAGAAACCTGAGGCGACATAAGCCATAGGTATTCCCATAGAAAATGCCAAACCAAGAATCAGTTGTGGAGCGTCTAAAAAACGTTTGCAAAATGGATAGAGCAAAGAAACAAATAATGCGATTAATCCAAGATAAAAGCAATTTCGCGGTAACTGAATCAATATAAACAATGCGGCTAAAAGCAATGCGATTAATAAAAGAAAAGCCTCGGGTAAAGTCACCTCACCAGCAGTCAGTGGTCTTAATTTAGTGCGGGCGACATGCCTATCGATATTTCGATCTGCAATATCATTAATGACACAGCCCGCTGCTCGCATCAGAACTGTACCGCTTAAAAAAAGGAGGAACAGTCGCAGTGATGGTTCTCCTTTGTTTGCTAGCCACAAAGCCCATGCAGTAGGATACCATAGCAATAAAATTCCTACGGGTTTATCAAATCGCATTAATCGCCAATACGCATTCCATTTCATGGATTCAAATTCTCAAGTTCGGGTAACATAATTTCAACTAAATAAAATGACTGCCTTTGTTGAAATGAAAATTCTGCGAGACGAACCCAAAGTACACCATGAGCTGAATCAAAATTTCGTTTTACCCAATGATATTCTAAACATTGTTGATCGGCGGGATAACTGATCCATTGCACGCGACGCACGTTTTCTTCATCAAAAATTAAGTTTTTTATGGATTCATTTTTAAGACGTCCAAAAAAATCAGGAGCGAGGTCATAGCATTTTTTAGGAATAATACTTCGGGCATACCAATAAGCGACACCATGACTTCTCATAATAATGTCACGCTGAAAAACCATATCATCTTGAATTTGTAAAAGATTTTTATTCCACCAATCAGTATTTTTCCAACATTGTGAAATAAGTTCAATTTTTGCCTCACCGTTTATTTGCTGCAATTTATCAGTTAATGAAGATTGATAGTTGAGCCACTCGGTAAGAGTCTCGGATCTTTTTGCATTTATTGTAAAAATAGATTGGGTATTAATAGCCATCGATGATATTACTTAAAACAAAATATTATCAGTAAGATCTTACAAAATTAACGCTCCAGCGACAAGTTATTGCTGACCCTTATTCTTCCCAGTCGATTTAAAATCAAAGTGACTTGTTGATGAGTCACTTTATTAATTAAGGTAAAATGTCCATTGCTCATTGCCTGTCCAAGAAAAGTAGAAAATATGATCTTATTTGTTGAACCCGCGCCCTCCCAATTCAAACTCCAACGTCGATGACTCCATTGCCATTGATAAATCAATTGGGCTTGATTGGTTTGTTTATCAAAAAAACTCAAAACCATACCATTTGACCAATCAGATGAACTATCTATGGGAGCAAGATATACTGGATTGCCAAGAATTATCGCCTGAATCTTGGCATATTGAATTGCTGCTCGTAGCTCATCAATTATTGTTTGTTGCTCATTTTTATTGATGAAATAACTATATGAAGCAATTCCTAATAGTGATAACCCTATAAATAATGCCATTGTTATCACTAACTCAAGAAGTGTAAAACCTTTAATTTTCATACAAATAAATACTACTCCATGTCTATTCCTGGTGCGAGTGGAAGTAAATAAAATATCATGTATTGCAAAATATTACATGCTAAAAGAAAATGCCTCATCAGAGTCATCCTCTTCTTCATAATAAACACCTGAAACTACGGTTTGCAAAGGCTCACTTTTTCTGCTCATCGAACGAAGTAAACGCGTACTAATTTGAGAATCCTTGCTCCATATACGCAACATACGTAAACATTGGGGAAAAGATAAATCCCAACGTGCAAAATACTCGTCTTTATCCATGTTTTTATTCCCATTCAACAAATCAAGCACCTGACTCAATGCATCAAAAACCTCTTTACCTGGATTTTTTTTAAGTTCTTTTAATAACTGAATCACAATATGCAGCATTAAATGGGTCTCGTTGCGGATTTTTGCAAAATGATCTAAGCAAGCAAAAGGATCTTTCAACAAAAATGAATGCCGAGCGTAATCAAAGATTTTTTTGTCCGTGCTGTCTTTTAATAAAGACTGCGAGAGCTTTAAGAATACTGGATATACCGCAAGTAAAATTTTGTGATTCTCCATTCTCACTGTAGAAGAAAAGCTGTGCGGTATTTCATTACCAAAAAAAGTTAATGGACGTTCTTCATGTAAGGGGCTATTTAACGAAGAAGATCCCGAATTAAAATAAAGAGCTTTTAATTCTTGAGCCTGTTTGAGCAAATCAACGCGATTAGGAGCAGTAGATTCCTCAAGAAGTTGATACACCCTATCAAACCATTGTCTATCGCCTCTATAACAACAATACGAGAGCAATTCGCCTAAAGAGCTGAACGTCTCATACATGAATTCCTCATTATCATACTCATCAAATTCATTTTTTTGATAGCGCATATTTAAGTAATTTATTGTTTCCTTGTAACCTGACTCAATCATTTGTTTTCTGGTTTTCTCTTCCACCGTAAATGATGAGGTAGATACATTATCCACATTGATCACAATCGATTGGCATGCATATTTTCTTAATTTCAAACGGTCTTTTTCCCACCCACTGGCAGGATCACTAACCCCAGTGAGCAAGCGATAAATCCAGTTTAATACTATATTTTCTCTATATACTCTATCCATTACCCGATCTATTGCCTTTCTTTCGGGGCCATCATCGAATTTGACTGCGAGTACTTTTAAATTATTACCATATTCGGATTCGAGTAATGTTGTATGATCATCCACAAAGGCTTCGGTAGGAAAATTATTCAATACACCACCATCATTATGTGGATCTCCATCAATATCCGTCGAACGATAAACTATAGGAAAACTTGCTGATGTTTTCACTGCCTCACTTACTTCAAAATTAGGTGAGCGTAGAAATGAAAAATAGCGCGTTTCGCCTTTACGCTTATTCGTAGCCGTCACCACCAACTCTTTCCCTATGCCACATCCAGGACATTTTTTTCTTATCTCCTCTAAAGTTGCGAAAGTAATTTTTCCTTCTGGATACGGAATTCGATATTGAGCAACGATTTCATTTAATTTATAGGCAATTGCATAATCAAGAGCTGTCTTTAACGAATGCGCCTCTGAAATTCCATTAATATTAATATCAAAATGAACTAAATGTTCATGTTTAAAATGTTTAAATAATTCTTCAATTTCAGCCGCTGAATAGCCTAAATAACACATTAAAGCCATAATGGCGCCCGCAGAACTACCCGCAAACTTTTCAGGATATATTCTGGCTTCATTTAGCGCCTTCCAAACCCCAATATGGGCAAAAATTTTTGCACCACCACCGCAAAGAACAATATTTTCTATATTAGGTTTTCTTTCTCTGACTAAAACCTCATGAGATTTTAAAAATCGATATATTTCTATTTTTTTTGATTCATATAAGGGAACTATTTGTCTTTCTTTAATAGATTTGCTTTTAACCTTTTCCTCACCCAACCATGGAAATAACCAAATCCAAATTCGAATATACCAAGGTTTCATGGATACAAATCGCTGCATTTTTCGATAATCATACATTTTATCGAGACGTTCCTGCGGATCAGACACTTCTATTGATTGAGGATGTGGGCTTTTGCATACCGATTCAAATTTGATATTTTTTAAATTGAGCGTAATAAGCTGTTCGACTAATTTATCGGTAATAAAAATTCGTTTTGTATTGCCTAAAGGTTCTTGTTGTAAATCATTGTGGGCTTTGTACTTTGTTCCGGTTCCAGGTACTAGAAATTGATTGAAGCCGATCAATATTCCATGAGTCCCTTTGCACATCTCAATTCCAGTCAATTGATAATGAGATATTTTTTTCAGCGACAAATCGATATCGCTTATTTTCCAATAGTCTAGATACAACCCTTGGAACCAGCTTACTAATCTACCCCACCATGACAAAGGGACCTCAGCAGTAAAACCTCGATATTCATTTACGGTAACACCCCTTAAAAACACCTTTGTTTTATCTTCTTGATGCGGATCTAAGAACCACTGCATAAATAGGGCTCTTTTTTCTTCACTTAGACGTGTGAAATCGAACATCATCTGCTCGTTGTCAAATAAATAGTTTCCTAAGGCAATTTTATTATCAGGGGGTAAGCCGTTGATTTGTAGACGACCTAAGTAGGCAGTAATAATTATTTTTTTTAATAAATCCAGATTTTGAGCATATTGAGCTGAGTCAGAGTCAAGCAACTGACTTATTACGTGTTGTGGTGTCATCACTTATCCTTAAGTTATGATAATCCATTAATTCATTCAGCAGCTTTATTTTATTTTGCAAAATTTCCAAATCTGTTTATATCTTCTTTTTGCTTAAACTCCTGTTTTCTTAATCACCTTATTCATTTTAGTGATACGGTTGAATGCCTATCTGTTTTATTATTTTTAACCATCACAAATATAATTAACACAAATTTATCAGAAATTAAATAGCACTAATTAATCAAAAATTACACTTCATAGGTTGAAGTAAGTAAGATCGAGCAGAGGCATAAAGAATAATTTTTTAAGATAACCCTGGGTAACAACTTGTGTTACCCAGAGTTTTGAGATAGTTAAACTTATTGAATACTGTTTAGAATTTCTGCGACAACGAGTTCTGGATTCACTGATTGGGTGATTGGACGGCCTACTACTAAATAATCACTACCTTCCTCAATAGCATGTTTCGGCGTCATCACTCTTGATTGATCATCATTTGCATCATTTGTAAGTCTTATTCCTGGAGTAACGGTAATAAATTGATCGCCACACGCCCTTTTAATTACGTTAACTTCTTGAGCGGAGCTAACCACTCCATCTAAACCGGATTCTTTGGTTAAGATCGCCAGTTTTTTTACATGCTCCATGATTGGTGTATTTATGCCAATAGAAGTCAATTCGTTTTGATTAAAACTGGTTAAAACTGTTACAGCGATTAATAGAGGTCGATTAGCGCCATACGCATCGACTGCTTTGCGTGCCGCCTGCATCATGCTTATTCCCCCAGAAGCATGAACATTCATCATCCATACCCCTAATTCAGCACCGGCCTTACACGCATTTGCAACAGTGTTGGGAATATCATGAAATTTTAAATCCAAGAATACCTTAAATTGCCGCTTCACTAATTGTTTCACAAAATCGGTGCCAAATAGAGTAAAAAGCTCGCTACCGACTTTTAAAGCACAACTTTTAGGGTCAAGCTTTTCGATTAGGCTTAAAGCCGCATGCTCGTCATCAAAATCAAGCGCAACAATTAATTTGGGTATCATTTTATGCCACAGCCTCTTCTTCGCGGATTTCCAGGGCATTTTTAACCGCAGCAACAATTTTCATTTGTTCGGCTTCTTGCAAATAAGGATGCATCGGTAAACTGATCACTCGACTACTTGCATGTTCAGAATGGGGAAAATCGCCCACTTTATAACCTAAATAAGCTAAAGCAGTTTGTTGATGCAAGGGAATTGGATAATGAACTGCTGTTGGGATTCCTGATTCGCTCATTGATTTTTGAAAAGCATCACGATTATTTACTTCAATTGTATATTGTGCGTAGACGCTTGTGTTATGACTATGAATATAAGGTGTTTTTACAAATGGCGAGAGCATCTGATCATAAGCCTTAGCAACCCTTTGCCGCATAATGATTTCATCTGGGAAAAGTTTCAATTTTTCAATTAGAACAGCAGCTTGTATGGTATCCATACGTCCATTAATGCCTATTCGATTATGACAATAACGCGCATTTTGTCCATGAATTCTTATTTCAATGAGTTTTTGTGCTAAAGCATCATCATTGGTAAAACAAGCACCAGAATCACCATATCCGCCTAAAGGTTTAGATGGAAAGAAGCTAGTACATCCAATTGTTGATAAGGCACATGAATACTTACCTTTATATGTTGCACCGAAACTTTGTGCTGCGTCTTCAATGACCGGAATACCATAACGAGCAGCAATAGCATTAATTTCATCATGTTCTGAACATTGACCATACAATCCAACGGGCATTATTGCCTTAGTCTTACTGGTAATAGCCGCTTCCAAATGTTTGGGATCCATATTATAGGTGAGCGGGTCGATGTCGACAAAAACTGGTTTGGCTTGGCAAAGACTAATTACTTCTGTGGTGGCAAAAAAACTAAATGGAGTAGTAATAACCTCATCTCCAGGCTGAATTTCTAAAGCCATTAATGCCATTAATAAGGCATCCGTTCCACTTGAGTTGACAATAACATGCTTCACACCTACAAAATCAGCCAATTGCTTTTCAAGCTCGGTAATTTCAGGTCCCATGATATATTGGCCATGATTCAAAACATTTTTAATACTGGCCAAAATTTCGGTTTCTATTATTGAATACTGTTTTTTTAAATCGATAAATTGCATCATAATCTCTTAAAATTAGTTAATATCCTTCCAAACCATGGACAGGTTTCATTCTTCCCCAGTTTTTACAACCGGGACAATGCCAATGCAGATGCTTACCACCAAAACCGCAATGAACGCATCGATAAACTGGCTTATTGTCTAAAAACTTACTCGTTATATCATAAAGCATTTGTAATTTGTCACGAACTTTTCCGTGAGCAGTTTCAAGATGCCAATAAATTAACTGATTTAAACCTCTTATTGATGGATGTTTGCTTAAATTGTCTGCTACGAAATCTATAGCGGCATCCATATTCTTTTGTTGTCTTAAATATTCTGCGATGACAAAAATTACTGAAGCCCGAGGATGATTTTCTAAGGTCTGCTCAAGATACTTGATGCACTCATCCATTGTATTTAATTCTTTGTGGCATATAACCAGTGGTTCAATAATTTCAGTTAAAAAATCTGCATCTTGTTGTGGGACACGCTTTAATGAGCGAATGGCTTGCTTGTAACGACCTTCTTTCATTTCTAGGTTTGCATTCATTAAACTGGCTCGAACTGATTCATTATCCACAGATATAGCCTGTTTAATACAATATGTGGCCTTATCAATTGCATTACTTTTTAATGCCTGACTGGCCATTTCACAATAATAATGAGCTGCTTGATTGTGAAAACTAGTTCCAGTTGAAATTTCTAATTTTTTAATTACATCTAAAGCTTTTTCCCAAGCTTTTTCTTGCTGATAAATGGCTAGTAGGCCATGCAAACTTCGTGTTTCTTTAGAACCACCTAACTCCACAACCTCTAAAAAAATTCGCTCTGCCCTATCAAACAATCCGGCACTCATATAATCCTGGCCAAGAGCCATTAAGGATTCTTTCCTTTGCACAATACTTAACTGAGGTCTTGCAATCAAGTTTTGATGAATTCGGATGGCTCTATCAACTTCGCCACGCCGCCTGAATAAACTTCCCAATGCAAGGTGAGTTTCTACCGTATCACTATCTACCTCTAATAATTTAATAAAAATATCAACAGCCTTATCAGGTTGTTCATTTAAGAGATAATTAAGTCCGACAACGTATTCGCGGGATAAGCGGTTGTATAAAGTAGGATCTTCTTTGGGCTTAGTACGATTTGCCATCCACCAGCCCGACCAAGCAGCAGCAGGCAATAGTAATGGCCATAAATCAATCATTATTACCCTCCTCTGTGCATGTTACGTTTTATATAATAAAAAAACTAATGTTGATCTTGCAATGGAATTGATCGTAAGTTTTTAATTTCTTTTTCAGTTAATTTCAATTGATTTTTAATTTTGTAACATTCGGCTTTCAGACGCCAATATCGTCCAATAAATAGTATAAAACCCACTAAAATACCAATGCCCAACATAATCGTCATTAGAACTGAAATAGGCATGGATATTGTTTTAAAATAAAAATTAACATCTACCGAAGTAGCATTTAGGGCAGCAAAACTAACGCCAATAATAATGAGCAGTAAATAAATAACCAGCATTAATATGCGCATAAATTCTTCCTTTTGTTGCCTGGGCAGTAAAAGCGAAGTGCAACCCGGTTTAACCAGGAGACTATAATAACATAAACCTGAGCTCACTTCGCCTCACTCAGATTATTTAACAAGATAAAAACAAAAAAGCGTAGAAAAATCTACGCTTTTTTAGCTATTTGACAATAAAGAAATTAATCACTTTCTTTGCTTGCCATTTTTTCTTTCAACAAATCACCTAAAGTTGTTGTTGATGCACCTTCAGTTCTAGAGTACTTCTTGATCGCATCCGCTTCATCTTGAGCATCTTTCGCTTTTACTGAAAGAGTAATTGAACGGTTTTTACGGTCAACATTGATGATTTTTGCTTCAATCTCGTCACCTTCTTTGACCAGAGTAGTCGCATCATCAACACGCTCATCTGAAAGCTCACTCGCACGAATAGTACCAGTGATGTCATCTGCCAATGCTACAGTAACTGTTTTAGCGTCAACAGCGACAACAGTTCCTTTAACGATAGCTCCCTTGGTGTATTCATCAACAAAACTTGTAAAGTTGTCCCCTTCAAGTTGTTTAATACCTAAGGAAATTCGCTCGCGCTCAGGGTCTATAGCAAGAATGACTGCTTCTAATTCCTGTCCTTTCTTAAACTGTTTTACTGCTTCTTCACCAGCAACAGTCCAGGAAATATCAGACAAGTGAACTAAGCCATCAATATCCCCGTCTAAGCCAATGAATATTCCGAAATCAGTGATTGAACGAATCTTACCACTAACTTTTTGGTTCTTATTGTGAGTTGCAGCAAATTGTTGCCATGGATTACCCACACATTGCTTCATACCTAAAGAAATACGACGTCGTTCTTCATCAATTTCAAGAACCATAACATCAACTACATCACCAAGTGAAACCACTTTACTTGGATGTACGTTTTTATTGGTCCAATCCATTTCAGACATATGGACTAAGCCTTCAACACCTTCTTCAATTTCTACAAAGCAACCATAATCAGTAATATTAGTTACTTTACCTTGTAATTTTTTGCCTATTGGATAACGTTCTACCAGGTCAACCCAGGGATCGTTACCTAATTGCTTCATACCTAAAGAAACTCGGTTTCTTTCGCTGTCAAAGCTTAACACTTTAACTTTTACATCTTGACCAACTGATAATACTTCACTCGGATGTTTGACCCGTTTCCATGAAATATCAGTAATGTGCAGCAAGCCATCTATGCCGCCCAAATCAATAAATGCACCATAATCGGTAAGGTTTTTGACAATACCATGGAGCTCTTGGCCTTCATGTAGAGACTCAAGCAATGCTTGTCTGTCTGCGCTGCTTTCTTCTTCAACAACTGCCCGACGTGATACAACAATATTGTTGCGCTTTAAATCCATTTTAATGACTTTGAATTCAAGCTCTTTTCCTTCAAGATAAGAAGGATCTCTTACAGGTCTGACGTCTACTAATGAACCAGGTAAGAAGGCGCGTATTGTTCCAATTTCAACAGTAAAGCCTCCTTTGACCTTGCCGGAAATAAGACCAGTAACTGTTTCATTGTTTTCATGTGATTTAGATAATTTTCGCCAAGCTTCCTGACGTTTTGCTTTTTCTCTTGAAAGGAGCGTTTCGCCGTAGCCATCCTCGACTGAGTCCAGCGCTACTTCGACAGTATCACCCAGGTTGACTTCCAAGGCACCATCTTTGTCATAAAATTCTTCTTTAGGAACAATTCCTTCAGATTTTAGACCGGCATTTAAAATGACATAATCACTATCGATACCGATAACTTTGGCATTAATAATGGCACCAGGATAAAATTGAGCACCGGCAATACTTTGCTCAAACAATTCTTTGAAACTTTCAGACATGTTAATAAACTCTTTAGTAAAAAAATGAAAGAATGAGTTCCACTCATCTTTCCCCTAATAAAACTTACCCATTGTGCATACGTTCTTTCATTAATTCTAATACAATATTAAACACTTGTACAATGGATAAACTGGTTGTATCAATTTGTACTGCATCTTCTGCAGGTTTTAATGGCGCATGTGCACGACCAGTATCCCTTACGTCGCGTTTAGCCAATTCTTCTACAACCTGCGCGAGGCTAACATTAATTCCTTTTTCTTTCAACTGTAAATATCGCCTATTTGCTCTTTCTGCTTCGTTCGCGTATAAAAAAATCTTTAAAATGGCCGATGGAAATACCACTGTGCCCATATCACGGCCATCAGTAACCAAACCGGGAGGTTGAGCAAAATTACGTTGACGCTCAAGCAAAGCTTGCCTTACTTCCTGAATAGCAGCAATTTGAGATGCATCTTGTCCACATTGCTCACTTCGAATTGCTGAGCTGATGTCATCTTCGTCTAAAATAGCTCGTGTTCCGTTATCGGAAGATTCAAAACGTAAATTTAAGGAGCGGGCTAAAGCAGTTAATTGCCCTACATCATGAAAATCGATTTTGTTCTTTCTTGCTGCATAAGCGAGAACGCGATAGATTGCTCCGCTATCAAGCATATTCCATTTAAGATGCTTTGCAAGTAATTGACATATCGTTCCCTTACCAGTTCCACTTGGCCCATCTAGGGTTATCACAGGTACGGCGTCATTGTACATTATCAACAATTTCCTCTATTTGTAGCTGAAGTTCCCTTGCTGTTTCTATGAACAAAGGAAATGAGGTAGCTACATTGGCACAATTTTTAATAGTAACGGGTTCACTAGCTACAGCTCCAGCGATTGCAAAAGACATGGCAATACGATGATCCCCCCTACTTTCAACACTACCTCCGTGCATTATTCCACCCTCAATCATGACACCGTCATCGAATGCTTCCGCATGAATACCTAGTTTGCTTAGGCCATCAACCATGGTAGCAATACGGTCACTTTCCTTAAAACGTAACTCGCTTGCTCCATGAAGTGTAGTTTGTCCTTGGGCACATGCTGCGGCTACAAAAATAGCAGGAAATTCATCAATTGCAAGTGGAACCATATGTGCACCAATATTTATTCCTTTCAGAGGCGCGTATTTAACGCGTAAATCAGCAACCCACTCTTCTCCGAGTTGTCGCTGATTTAAAAGAGTAATGTTGGCGCCCATTTCGAGTAAAATGTGAATTATTCCCGTACGTGTTGGATTAATGCCAACATTGCGAATGAGGACATCAGAACCAGGAATAATCGTGGCCGCAACCATGAAAAATGCTGCCGATGAAATATCTCCAGGAACAAAAATCTCAGTACCCAAACATTCACTTGTTGAATCAATCATTAGAACATTGTCTTTATGATGAACGGGATAAGAAAAGTATTTGAGCATCAGCTCTGTATGATCACGACTGACACCGGTTTCTGTAATTCGAGTCTTGCCTCGAGCATAAAGCCCGGCCAGTAGAATACATGATTTCACCTGAGCACTTGCTTCAGGCATTACATAATCGATTCCATTAAGTTCTCTTCCACCTCTAATTGTTATTGGAGGTTTGCCATCCACAGTCGTTATATCAGCACCCATTTGTGTCAATGGCTTGCTAATCCGTAACATGGGTCTCTTTAATAAACTTTCATCACCGGTCAACTGACTATCGAAAGGCTGTGCCGCCAATAATCCTGCTAATAGGCGCATGCTGGTTCCAGAGTTTCCACAATCAATAACTTGTTCTGGTTTCTTCAACCCATGTTTACCAACACCATGGATTACCACTTGGTGTTCATCAGGCCCCTCTATTGACACGCCCATTGCTTGAAATGCTTTCAAGGTCGCCATGCAATCCTCACCATCGAGAAATCCATTAATGATGGTTGTTCCTTTAGCGATAGCTCCAAAAATAATGGAGCGATGGGAAATCGATTTATCACCAGGTACAGTGATCTCACCTTTTATCGCGCGTACAGGTTTACTTATGAAATGATGTATTCTCACCGACTATTTTCCTTAGCAAATTCAGACATAAACTCAATCAGTGCATCAACCCCAGCCATTGGCATTGCATTATAAAGACTGGCGCGTAGTCCACCCACAAGTCGATGTCCCTGTAAAGCATATAAACCCCGAAGTTGGGCTAAACGAAGGAACTCACCCTCTAATTGCTCATTTTTAAGTGAGAAACATATATTCACAATAGAACGGACTTGAGGATCGATATTTGTAGTATAAAAATCTGAGCCATCCAGATATTGATATAACTTCGCTGCTTTTTGGCAGTTAATACGGTATATTGCTTCAACTCCACCTTGTTTTTTTAACCAATCAAACATTTTATCAGCTAAATAACAATTAAATACCGGCAAAGTTGCATAGAGTGAATGATGCTCTGCTTGAATCTTATAATTGAGCATGGTAGGCACAGGAGGAACAGGTACTCTCTCCAGTAGGTCATCCCGAACAATTACAATGGTTAGACCAGCATTTGCTATATTTTTCTGAGCTCCGGCGAAAATTAAACCATAATTCTTGATGTCTATGGGCTCGGTAAGCAGAGCAGAGGTCATGTCCGCAATTAATGTACTACCTTTTGTTTTAGGAACATAGGGGAATCGTACACCGTTGACGGTTTCATTAGGTGTATAATATACATAAGATGTATTTTCTTTTATTTCCCAACTTTTAGGTTCAGGAATTGTTTTATAACCATGTTCTTCGCCACTAGCGATGCAATAGGCTTTTTTTAAGTGCTGAGCTTCAGCCAAAGCCATATCCGACCATACACCAGTGACTAAATACCCCGCCTGCTCCTCGGGATGCAAAAAATTCATCGGAATCATTGCAAATTGAGTACGTGCCGCACCTCCAAAAAACAGTACTTGATAATTTGGAGGTATAAAAAGTAATTCTCTTAAAGACTGCTCGGCATGATTCAAAAGCGCCGAAAACTGAGAAGTACGATGCCCCACTTCAAGCACTGAAACACCTAAATTTTGCCAATCAAGGAATTCTTCCTGAGCTTCCTTTAATATGGCCTCAGGAAGCATTGAAGGACCAGCACCAAAATTATAAACTCGATTCGTCATCGCCATTTTCTTCAATTTCAATTTCGTTATCAGACTCATTAGAGTCTTCGCCCAAATCTTCAATTTTCTGCATACCGACTACTTTTTCACCTGGGCTAACATTAATTAATCGAACCCCTTGTGTATTTCGTCCGATCACAGACAATTCATTTATCCTAAAGCGTACCAACGTGCCTTTGTCTGTAATAAGCATGGCTTCATCTGCATCAGTCACTTGGACTGAGCGAACAACTTTACCATTCCGTTCGGTTACCTGAATGGAAATCACCCCTTGTCCACCTCGACCAGAAACACGATATTCTTCAATGGAGGTACGTTTACCGTATCCATTTTCTGTTGCAGTCAATATGGTTCCATCTGGGTGCGCTACAACCAAGGAAATGACTGCCTGACCTTCTTCTATGCGAATACCGCGCACACCACGAGCAGTACGACCCATCGGTCGTACTTTATTTTCATCAAAACGAACCACTTTTCCAGCATCGGTGAATAACATGATATCTTTACTTCCATCTGTGATATCCACACCGACCAGGCTATCATCTTCGTCAAGATCCACAGCAATAATTCCGTTAGATCTGGGACGACTAAAAGCATTTAAAGGTACTTTTTTGACTGTTCCTTTTTTAGTCGCCATAAACACATAATAACCGTCCTGATATTCTCTAACTGGCAACATGGCATTAATTTCTTCGCCTTCAGCAAGTGGTAAAATATTGATAATCGGACGGCCTCTGGAAATACGGCTGGCTAATGGAAGCTGATAAGCTTTGAGCCAATAAAGTTTTCCATGGTTAGAGAAACAAAGCAGCGTGTCGTGAGTACTTGCAATAACAAGACGTGAAACAAAATCTTCATCTTTAACGTTGGTTGCAGACTTGCCCTTTCCACCTCGACGCTGAGCCTGATATGCGCTAAGCGGCTGGTATTTTACATAACCCTGATGCGACAGAGTCACGACCACATTCTCTTCAGTAATTAAATCTTCAATGGTTAAATCTTCTTGTGATGCGGTAATTTCGCTACGACGCTCGTCACCAAACTGTGTTTTAATCTCAAGAAACTCATCACGAATCACTTGCATAAGCCGTTCTGGAGAAGCCAATATTTCCAATAGCTCGCGAATCAACTTCAATAATTCCTCGAACTCCCCTAAAATCTTATCCTGCTCCAGAGCAGTTAAACGATGAAGTCTCAATTCCAAAATGGCTTGGGCTTGGGCTTCTGATAATTTATACCCACCAGCCCCTAAACCAAACTCAGCAGCCAAATCATCGGGACGTGATGCATCAGAACCAGCTCGCTCCAGCATCGTTTTAACCATGCCTGCTTCCCACAACTTAGCAAGCAAAGCTTCTTTTGCATCTTGCGGGGTTGGTGATTGTTTAATTAAAGCAATCATCTCATCGATATTAGCCAAGGCAATACCTAGACCCTCCAATAAATGAGCACGGCTACGTGCTTTTTTGAGATCGAACAAAGTTCTTCGGGTGACCACTTCACGTCGATGTTTAATAAAATATTCAAGAATTTGTTTCAAATTCAATGTTCGTGGTTGACCATCAACTAAGGCAACCATATTGATTCCGAACACGTTTTGCATTTGCGTATGAGCATATAGGTTATTTAAAATGACATCAGCCACTTCATTTCGTTTTAGCTCGATAACAACACGCATTCCTTGTTTATCTGATTCATCTCTAAGCCCAGAAATCCCCTCAATTTTTTTATCACGAACCAGTTCAGCTATACGTTCAACCAAACGGGCTTTATTCACTTGATAAGGAAGTTCCGTAATAATGATGGCCTGGCGCCCAGAATCTTCATCTGTTTCAATTTCTGTTCGCGCACGGATTATGGCTCGACCTTTCCCTGTACGATAACCTTGAATAATTCCAGCTCTTCCATTAATAATTGCCGCTGTTGGAAAATCAGGACCCGGAATAATCTCCATAATGTCATCGAGACTTAATTCAGGATCATCAACTAAGGCAATACACGCATTGATTACTTCAGTCAGGTTATGGGGAGGAATATTAGTCGCCATACCTACCGCGATACCTGAAGAACCGTTGACCAATAAATTGGGAACACGTGAAGGCAAAACTACGGGAGCGAACTCAGTTTCATCATAGTTGGGACTAAAATCAACCGTTTCTTTTTCCAAATCCGCTAATAAAGCGTGAGCCACCTTAGACATTCTTACTTCGGTATATCGCATTGCCGCGGGTGCATCACCATCTACAGAACCGAAGTTACCCTGGCCATCAACCAAAAGATATCGCATTGAAAAAGGTTGTGCCATGCGAACGATTGTATCATAAACCGCTGTATCGCCATGTGGATGGTATTTACCGATAACATCCCCTACGACACGCGCTGACTTTTTATAGGGTTTATTCCAGTCATTACCTAACTCACTCATTGCATAAAGCACACGTCGATGAACCGGTTTTAACCCATCGCGAACATCAGGCAAGGCTCTACCGACAATAACGCTCATCGCATAATCGAGATAGGATTGTTTTAATTCATCTTCAATATTAACTGGCAAGACTTCTTTAGCTAGATAAACCATGGTTTGGACGTATCCTTGACGATCAATTTTAATAATAAAGAATACCACACAGACGGATTTAATTAAATCATCTATCCTAAAATGTACCCTTGGGAAAACGCAGAGATACAGTATTTCTGAGAGAGACAACAAAATGCACGCGAAACTTTAGTGCGCTCTATGCACAGAGCAAATTTATTATTTTTTTTACTGTTATTCTTTGAAATTCTAAACCATAATAAAATTGACTGTAAGTGAGCATTTTTATATAGTGCCACGCACAATCAATATGAATCCTTTATCAGGAGAAGCAATGACCAATAAAACAGCCACACTTAGCCTTGAAGGCCAAGAGCCGCTTGAGTTACCCGTATATACGCCTACCTTGGGAAATGATGTGATTGATATCACGAAACTGGGTGCAAGTGGCGTCTTTACCTTTGACCAAGGTTACTTATCCACTGCCTCCTGTGAATCTAAAATCACTTATATAGACGGCGATAAAGGCATATTGCTCTATCGCGGTTACCCTATCGAGCAATTGGCTGAGAAAAAAGATTTCCTCGATGTAAGCTATCTTTTACTTAATGGCGAATTACCTAATGCTGATGAAAAGAAAAAATTTGTTAGCTTAATTAACAATCACACCATGGTACATCAACAAATGTATCAATTTTTAAATGGTTTTCGTCGTGATGCGCATCCCATGGCAATTATGGTGGGCATGGTTGGTGCACTCTCTGCGTTTTATCATGAGACTTTGGATATAAATAACGCCGAAGATCGCTTTATTTCTGCAATTCGCATGGTTGCTAAAATGCCTACTTTCGCGGCAATGAGTTACAAATATTCCATAGGATTACCGTACATTTACCCACAAAATAAAATGTCCTATGCGGAAAACTTCTTGCATATGATGTTTAGTGTACCATCAGAAGAGTCTACTCCTGATCCGGTTCTAGTCCGTGCCATGGATACAATCTTTATTCTGCATGCTGATCATGAACAAAATGCCTCCACTTCTACTGTTCGCCTCGCTGGCTCAACAGGTGCCAATCCTTTTGCATGCATTTCTGCAGGTATCGGTGCATTATGGGGACCTGCGCATGGGGGGGCAAATGAAGCCTGCTTGAACATGCTCAAAGAAATTGGAAGTGTTGATCGCATTCAACATTACATTAAACGGGCTAAGGATAAAGATGATCCATTCCGATTAATGGGATTTGGGCATCGTGTGTACAAGAGTTATGATCCTCGAGCCAAAGTAATGCGTCAAACCTGCTATGATGTGTTGGAAGCTGTAGGTGCAAAAGATGAGCCATTATTCAAACTGGCTATGGAACTAGAGCGCATTGCCCTTGAAGACGACTACTTTATTGAGAAAAAACTATATCCGAATGTTGATTTCTATTCAGGCCTGACTTTGAGTGCTCTAGGCATTCCTACCAATATGTTTACAGTAATTTTTGCTTTGGCTCGAACTGTGGGTTGGATGAGTCATTGGATGGAAATGGTTGCCACCAAGTCACGAATTGGTAGACCACGTCAGCTTTACACTGGTGAAAAAACTAGAGATGTACCTTAAAATCGACATTTAGCCTCGGTTTAGCTCACGCCCATCATCCCGCGCATAACGAGGGACGATGGGCAATAAATTAAGAGTGTTTAACTATCCCTTTGCTTTTTGCAATGCCTGGCGCCAGCCCCGATAATCCATTTCTACTTGCTCTAAAGCTCTTTGCGGAATAAATTCTTGTTCCACACTCCAAATTGCATTGAGTTCATCTAAAGAATTAAAAACACCACATCCTAAAGCAGCCAACATCGCTGCGCCCTTAGCCGTGGTCTCGATATCTTTAGGTTTTTGTATTTGCAGTTGACATTGATCGGCTAAAAATTGTAAGAACCATTGATTGACAGCCATTCCGCCATCAACACGCAGTAAGGACAAATCCAATTGACTGTCTTCTCGCATACAAAGACATACTTCGCGCGTTTGGTAGCAAACGCCCTCTAACGCAGCTCTGGCAAAATGAGCTCTGCTGCTGGATAAGCTTAAACCGACCATGGACGCTCCAGGTACAGATAACCAATGGGGAGCGCCTAAACCTGTAAAGGCTGAAACTAAATAAACACCGTCATTTCCTTTTAATGAATTTGCTAAGGTTTCGGTTTCATCAGCATGAGTAATCAGTTTCATAGAATCGCGTAACCACTTTACAGTAGTACCCGCATGATAAATGCTGCCTTCTAATCCATAAACCGTTTTTCCATGTATCTTATAGGCTATGGTTGTCAAAAGCTTATGCTGCGATAAAACCGCCTTACTTCCGGTATTAAGCAATAGAAATGCACCGGTTCCAAAAGTGGCTTTTATCATGCCAATCTTGAAGCAGACCTGACCAATTAATGCGGCTTGCTGATCGCCAGCAACTCCAGTAATCGGAAGTTCAATACCCAACCACTTTTTATCTATCAGGCCAAAATGACTATCACTAGCACAGACTTTGGGTAAAACGGATTCAGGGATTCTAAAATATTCGAGCAAATCCCAATCCCATTGCTCTTCCTTAATATTGAAAAGCATAGTCCTTGATGCATTAGTCACATCAGTTAGATGCAAATGCTCCCTGGTTAAACGCCAGATAAGAAAGCTATCAATAGTGCCAAAAGCTAAATCCCCCTTATCTGCTAATTTTTTTGCTTCAGGATTATTATCCAAAAGCCATTTGAGCTTTGTCGCTGAAAAATAAGGATCAGGAATTAAACCCGTCTTCTCTTGAATCATCGATTCATCAACGATTAGTGTTTTGCAGTATTCAGCGGTTCTGCGATCTTGCCAAACAATAGCCGGCGCAAGACAATCTCCAGTTCTTTTGTTCCAGATTACGGTTGTTTCCCTTTGGTTGGTTACGCCACAAGACACTATTTGCTCCACAGGAACTCGAGAGAGAACATCACGCATGGCGGTCAGAGTTTTTTGCCATATTTCTTCTGGATCATGCTCCACCCATCCGGTTTGCGGATAATGTTGAGTGATTGGATATTGACTGGAAATAACTAATTCGCCATGAACAGTATATATCATGGCACGGGTACTGCTCGTTCCTTGATCGATCGCCAGCAAATAATTCATTGTTGCAGAGTTCCTTGTGCCAACTATTATGTGTATATTGTAAGTGTATACTTTTTTTATGGAGACCAAAATATGAATTCGGTTTTTGATGTTGCAATCATTGGCGGCGGCATCAATGGCTGTGGTTGTGCTGCAGATGCGTCATTAAGAGGATTATCTGTAGTACTTTTGGAGCAAGATGATCTAGCCTCTAAAACCTCTTCAAGCAGCACAAAACTAATTCACGGTGGGTTTAGATATTTAGAAAATTATGAATTTGGTATGGTTAAAAAAGCAATCACCGAAAGACAACGGCTTCTTGATTTGGCGCCCCATTTAGTTCATCCCCAAGCCTTGGTTCTACCTTATGAAAAGCATATGCGACCCGCTTGGTTTTTGCGTTTAGGTCTTTTTATTTATGACCATTTAAGTAGCAAAAATCGTTTACCAAAATGTAAAACAATTTATAGAAAAAACAAAATTGAATATTTTGACCCTTTGATTCATCAATTAGATATGGGGTTCCTATTCTATGATGCGGTAACTGATGATGCTCGCTTAACCATTGTTAATGCAATCCAAGCAAAAAATCATGGAGCAAGCATACGACCCCACTCTACAGTGATTCATATTGAAGTTGTGAACAATTTATGGCAATTAACCGTTCAACCTAAAGTGGGTCCAAGCTATACCCTCTATGCCAGATCAGTAATTAATGCAGCTGGCCCGTGGGTTAAATCGGTGGAGAAACTCACCCAGATACCCGATCGACAAAAAATCAGTTTAATTAAGGGAAGCCACATTATTGTTCCTCAAATTTATGAGGGCAATCATGCCTATTTGTTACAACATCAAGACAATCGGGTTATTTTTGTTATTCCATACCACGGATTTAGCATGATAGGTACCACTGATATTCCCTTCGCTGGTAACCCAGGTAATGCGAGCATCAGTGATGAAGAAGTTCACTATTTAATTGATCTGGTTAATTCGTACCTTAAAAGCAAGATATCCGCACAAGATATTATTTATACTTGGAGTGGTGTCAGAGCCTTGCTCGCTGACGAAAACAAAGAAGCCAAATCTTTGAGCCGTGATTATTCATATGAAGTCCATCTCAAACCCGCACCCAGTGTCACCATTTATGGCGGGAAAATTACTACGTACCGGCAATTAGCAGAAGAGGTTATCAATCAACTCCTGCAAACATTTCCACGAATGGGACCTTCGATCACCGCATCAACCCCATTACCAGGAGCCTCTTTTGAACAAATGAATTTTGAGCAGTACGTTCATTATGCAAAAGAAAAATATAAATGGATGGATACAGGCTTATTTAATCGTTATTTGAATACTTATGGAAGTCGCATGGAATTATTCCTTTCCTCCTGTAATAGCAAAGAATCCTTAGGAAAAAAATATTGTACCTATCTCTATCAAGTAGAAGTAGACTATCTGATTTTAGAAGAATGGGCACAAAATTGTGATGATATACTCAAACGCCGCACAAAACTTGATCTAATCATTGATGAAACAGGCAAAAAAGAATTGGCAAATTACTTATCAAAGGTTACTTCTTATCCTTCTGCTGAAGCTCCTCTTTTATTGCACTGACATCAACAGCCACTGCTTGTTCGACCAATTCTTTAAGCGTTGAAGCTGGCATACTGCCAGCATTTGAATAAATCACAATTCCTTCCTTGAATACCATCAGATGAGGGATAGAGCGGATTTCAAAGAAATCCGACAATTGTTGTTCTGCTTCAATATTTACTTTTGCAAATTTTATACTTGGAAACTGCTCAGCCACTTGCTCATAAACCTTGGAAAATTGTTTACATGGTGCACACCAGTCTGCCCAAAAATCAATGAATACAATTTGATTTTCATTAATTAAAGATTCAAATTCAGAGCTGGTTATATTCAGGCTGGTCATATCTCTTCCTTAGCTTCAATTGAGTTAACAATTTTTTGGAACACATCATCCACATCTCCAGCTCCACTGATACTATGGAACTCAGGAGCACCATGGGTGCCACTCTCAGCCCAAGACTTATAGTAATGAACTAAAGGCGCTGTTTGATTACGATAAACTTCCAAACGTTTTCTTACCGTTTCTTCTTTGTCATCTTCACGTTGAATTAAAGTTTCGCCTGTTACATCATCTATTCCATCTCGTTTTGGCGGATGATTTTCGATATGATAAACACGACCAGATGGCTGATGGATACGTCTTCCACTGATACGCTTAATGATTTCTTCATCATCAACATCAATTTCAATAACATGGTCTAAATAAATTTCTGCTTGCTTCAAAGCATCTGCCTGTACAATTGTTCTAGGAAAACCATCAAATAGAAAACCATTGGCACAATCGCTCTTTTTTAAACGTTCTTTGACTAGCCCAATAATAATGTCATCGGAAACCAATCCTCCCGTTTCCATAATCTTTTTGGCACTGAGTCCCAAAGGAGTTCCTTGCGCAATAGCAGCACGCAGCATATCACCTGTGGAGATTTGCGGAATTTGATAACGTTCAATCAAACGCAAAGCCTGGGTTCCCTTTCCTGCACCCGGCCCACCCAAAAGCATTAATCGCATTAAAAACTCCTTAGTGATCTATATCAGTGTTAATTACTGAATATATTATTACTTATTAAACCATATAAATTCAAATTTACCCTAAGCATCTACGTCACAAATCCAGGAAAACATTAGCACCAATAGTTTAATTCTAATATTTTCTACACGAATTTAGCTGCATTGCATAAAGTTGTGAGCGCGCTTTCACTTTGCGAGCAACGGGTATTAACCATGATTTTTTCAAATAAGTTTTACGTTGATAACCACCTATACCTTCATGATAGGCCAAATAAAGTAAATACGCATCTGTTCGGGGTACCCTCGCTCTTTTATACGCTTCATTGGCGTACCATCCAATAAAATCCACACCATCAGCAAAATCATCCCGTGAAGCGAACCATCCACCACAACTTTGTTTGTAGTGATTCCAAGTTCCATGCAGTGCTTGGGTATATCCATAAGCTGATGAAGGTCTTTTCCAAGGAATAATACAAAAGAGCTTCTGACGAGGTGGTCGTGCTCGTGCGTTAAATTTCGATTCTTGATGGATGATTGCCATTTGTACTGGAATTGGAACTTTCCATCGGCGTTCCACATCCTTAGCATCTCGATACCATTGAGGATATTGCCTAAATATATTACAAAGATTATTAACATCCGCAGGAGGATGACTAACACACGCAGTAAGAATTAAAGCAAATATTAAAACAAAGAATGTTCGTAATTTCTTAAAAATGTGCAACAAAGCGTCCATGAGCAACCAAACCTGAAAAATGAACATTTTAACAAATTTGATAACTACAATCTACGCTTGAATTATAGTCATGATGAACTGCAGATATGCTGTTCCATAAATTAGCTGTTGCATGCATTCATTTAAATGAGCGAAAATGGAATGATTTTAGAGGCCGAAGTACCTCCTCGGTATCCCGAGTGCTACAGCGTGAAGATCCCTCGCTGCCCCCGAAATGACCGGACAAGAGGCCGAATTGTAAAACCTACTATTTCCTCACCCTACCCCGTGCTAAGATAGGGGTTTATTTACAGTAAAACAAAGCGAAACCGATGACCATTCTTGTATTTGATATAGAAACAATTCCTGATATTGAAACAGCCCGTAATTTATATGATTTACACGGTCTGTCTGATGAAGACACCGCAGAAGCAATGTTTGCATTGCGCCGCGCTAAAGTAGGTAACGATTTCTTACCGCATTATTTACAAAAAATTTGTGCTATTTCTTTGGTGATGAGTCATGGGTCACAAATAAAAGTATGGTCGTTAGGTGATGAAGCCTCTGATGAAAAGGAATTAATCACCCGTTTTTTTGCTGGAATCGACAAACATACGCCAACACTAGTGAGCTGGAATGGTAGCGGGTTTGATTTACCGGTTTTGCATTATCGTTCCATGTTGCATGGCATTAGCGCACCCACCTATTGGGAAACTGGAGAAAATCAACAAAATTTTCGTTGGAATAATTACTTAAGCCGTTTTCATTATCGACATCTTGATCTCATGGATGTGATTGCAGGATATCAAAATAAAGCGTTTGCTCCATTGGACGAAATATCCAGTATGCTGGGATTTCCTGGAAAAATGGGGATGAGTGGTTCCAAAGTGTGGGAACAGTATTTGTTAGGCCAAATAAAAAGTATTCGCGATTATTGTGAAACGGATGTGCTCAATACCTATTGTGTTTTTTTACGGTTTGAGCTCATGCGTGGCGTCCTCCAACAGGATGAATATCATCGTTTATTGGAGTTGCTAAAAACTTATTTAAGATCTGAGCAGGATAAAAAACATCTGCAAGAATTTTTAAGTCATATGTCATAAAATGAGTTGTCAGTTAAGTGTAGCGCACCCCTGTCTATCCGAACGCAGTGACGATCTCCATTGTAAGACCGTGATCCAAGAGCGCAGCCCATTCGTTGCGCTCGGGATGAGGGTAAGCGCTGTACGCAAACTACCATTAGATTGTAAAAGCCCTGTGACCATTAAACGAGGGCAGCAACTTATCCGCATGAATCATATCAAGTGCATTCCGAAAATCATCGCTCTGTAAATGTTCTAAAGTTTTTGCAAAGCGTTCTGTTCCTAGTTTTGCATACTCTTCCTCACTCACAGATTTCGCGTTATTTGCCAATTGGGTCCATGACCAAAGGGTTATCCACCATTCGACTACCGGTTTATAAGCAGTAAACCAGGCCAATATCGACTGTGTAAGTTCTTGATCTCCAAAGTATGCTTTTAAAAAAATTAATTCTTGCTCTTTGCTCAGTTTTGCTTCAATTGCAAAATAAACAAGATCCCACATAAAGTCGTTATTACCAGAATACTCCCAATCAATTTGATAAAACACTTCCTCCTTCTTTGGCCCAGAAAATGCCATCATATAATTTAAAGGTGTCGAATCATTATGACATGGACTCATCTCAACGTGATACGAAGAAAATAAGTTCTTCAATGCAATCATCTGTTCTACTATAAAGTCTGTATTCTCGGGAACAACAAAACTTTTATTTTTTAGCTGCTCCAATAACTGTTCGTTACGTTCGAAAACGGCTGTGTCATTGTCAAAACGTTCCGACGTATGCAGTGTTTTGGCCATCCTTGCTAGAGTATTCAATATGTCGATGCGCTCTAATGTTTCTTTGTTTAAATCATGAGCGTTTTCAATATACTCCATCAATTGTAATCCATCAGGATCAAAGTGTTTTATGGGTACATTAAGTCCCAAGACGGATGCTTTGCGCGCATTTTCTGCTTCGTGCTCACGAGATATTGAAAATGAGGACACCTCCCCAGGAATTCGTAATACCCATCGTTTGAATTGGCTACGCTCAACGAGCTTCGGATTGATTCCAGGGATTTTGGCAAGCAATTTAGGAATATTAGGACCAATTTGTACTCTGTACACTGTGTTGGTCATTCCACCAGATAGTAATTTTAATCTCAGCACATCCAACCCCACTTTTGAAAGCAGCGGTATGCGATGTATTGTTGGTAATAAATTCATATATTTCTGAGTTAACTCAACCATCTCTTTTCATGTATGGTTTACCAGAGATGCCTTGAACTGCGAAATAGGATCGAGTAGACTAAGAATGTAGATCATTAAATGTTCATTAATTCCAGGATTGCCATTATCTTTGCCAAAAAAATACCATTTCATAAAGATCGTTTCACAAATATTGAGCATCAAAAGAGTATATAAAATTTAGCCACAAAATTACAAGACAGAACATTTAAAGAAAAAATTAAACAACAAGGGCTCTTGCTATGACTGACCCCCTTATTCCTATAACAAAAAGACACGCTTTAATATTTACCTGTTTTTTTGTCATGTATGAGTTTTTAACTTATATAGCCAACGATATGATCATGCCGGGGATGATTCATGTGGTTCAGTCTTTTAATGCGCCTGAATCAGCGGTAGCAACTTCTTTAAGTGTTTATATTCTTGGAGGCGCAAGCTTGCAAGTTTTCTTAGGTCCTATATCCGATAGTTATGGACGCAGGCCCATGATGCTACTTGGTGCCTTTCTATTTTTTATTTTTACTTTATTTATTGCCAGCTCCAATTCAATGTATCAATTCCTAGTCGCACGTTTTTTTCAAGGTATGGGATTATGCTTTATTGGTGTCATAGGTTATGCGACCATTCAAGAGATATTTGAAGAATGGATGCCATTCGTTTAATCTCGATTATGGCAAACGTTGCAATTCTTGCGCCCCTATTAGGCCCCCTGATGGGAGCTATAGTGATTCATTACACTTCCTGGCGTTATATTTTCGTAACCATAGCCCTGGGGGCTCTTGTTGCATTATGGGGATTATGGAAATACATGCCTGAACCGATTGGCCAAACAAAAAAAAATGGAGAGCTAACACCAAAAACCAAGTTCTCAGCAAATAAGGTATTACGAAACTATAAGGATTTATTTACCAATAAGGCATTTGTGTTTGGAACCTTGGCCGCAGGTACCGTAGGTATCCCATGTATTGCTTGGATTGCTTTAGCCCCTATTATTTTAATTGCTGAGGCAAAACTTACGGTCATTCAATATGGCCTTTGGCAACTTCCTGTATTTGGTGCAACCATTTTGGGTAATTGGTTTTTACATCAATTAACTTACAAATACACAATTAAACAAATCATTTTTTGGGGCTGTATTCTTATGGTTATAGGGGCCATTTTAACTTCATTGCTTCCATACCTCTATGGTAATGCCTATTACCATTTGCTCCCTGGAACAATTATCTATTTTTTTGCGCTCAGTGTGATTAATGCGCCTCTAAACAGATACTGTCTTTTTGTAACGCCTGTAAGTAAAGGCACTGCGTCGGCTTTGGTTAGTTTATGTGTTATGGTCGTAGGTGCGATAGGAACAGAGTTAGCTAATTTTTTCTATAAATATCACAATAATCTGCATTTCGGACTTTATTGTAATGCAATTCAATTCCTATTTTTAATATTTATAGGTTTAACGTTCTTCCCTAGTCAACATGCAATTATGGAAGAAAATAAAGCAGACAGTGATAACAGCATCTAGTGGGCCGGCTCAATTGCGGGATAAGGACCCAGTTTTTAATCCTGGGTTTCCGTTTTCCTGTTGATCGCAATATATATCTTAAGAAATCCACAAATTTTTATCTAACATACAGTGAACTTCCTTTTCCCCGGTTTTATAGGGTGCCATGCGACAATCCATAGTAAGACTAAGTAAGGAGTAGGTATCAAGGCGAGTTAATTTTTTCTCAGCAGCAATTCGATTAAGCATCGTCAAAGAAGCTTTTTTCATTGCATTTTCAATATTATTATCCTTTGCATAAGTAACGTATTGAGTGGGCGTATCTGTGTTAGGCAATGGGAACGGAGTTTGTTTTTCAGACTGTTTTGGAACCATACAATAAACACCTTTTACTCCATTAACCACTTCTGAAATAGGACAATTCCAGGTTGCAAACATAATTTGCTCAGCTTGTTGGCGAGATACTTTACGTTGATCCATAATCAATTGAATCGTTTCTCCTTTAAGAATATCCAGAGCCTTATTCAAATCCGCATCATAACCTACTGCGATCCAAGCATCAGGCGTTTCGACACGTGGCCAGCTCAATGGGGTGTGTTTCAGCAAATCCACTGTAATATTAAACTCTTCATATGCGGTTTCAATTGCAGTGAGATTGATCTCGCCATTCCCCTGCCCTGCATGCGAATCACCTGTCCACAGGAGCCCCCCTTTGACGAATACCGGTAAGTACAATGTGGTGCCCTCTTTCATTTCACGTAAATCCATATTTCCACCAAAAGGGCCCGGTGGAATCGTGTCAAAATCTCCAGATTGTTCATGTGCTACGGCAATTAAGCCCGGAAATGGCGCAAGTGGAATGACAATTCCCGGCGCAAATTGCATCTGCATCTTTTTTACATCCAGATAAAAATACTTAATTTGTCCCTCGGGGAATTCTTCTGGGAATAATCCTTTTCCAGGAACATTATTATTCGATGCATAGCTTCGTGGCAGAATTTTATTAAAATGAATTTTGAGCACATCACCAGGTTCCGCGCCTTGGATATAGACGGGTCCTGTAATAGTATGGGGGCCTCTCCCAGGTACTGCATTATTCATACGGACAACTTCTTCAATAGGCGTACCAGGTACGACTTGGTTATCTGAAGCAGCCATAGTTTCTATAGAAATACTGTCACCTGGATTAATGGTTAAAACCGGGGGTTGATGATTATTGTATACACCCCATTGTGTCGTTGCAGGGGTTGCAGGAAGAATATAGGTTTTATGTGCTAAGTTGTCACGCTCTAGCGGAGCAGCCATAAGTTTTTGCTCAGGGAGTTTTTCAATATATGGAAAACATTTTTTTGTTTTTCCTACTGAATTGATTGAATTATCTTGAGCCAAAGCCGCACCAGTATTCAGTATATTGAAACAAACTGCGCCAACAAGTAAAAATAATTTATAGTCCACAGCCATAGTCCCGCTCCATGTCAGCCTTAATAGGTTATTGTTTTTTGAGATAACGTCCTTGTCTGCATCAGCAGTTTCCATTTAACGGTATCGAGTTAGGTATTCTTTGTCAATATCAAGCGATTGGGCTTGCTTTAGAAAAATATATAGTTAAAGATGTAGAGAAAGATTTGTATGTCTATGCTTTTGAAAGAAAAAAATCATGATCCGATTATTATTTTTTACCTTACTTATTCTCCTAACGGGTCTCCATAACCCGGTTACAGCACAGACATTAAAAAAACCACCTACAAAGCCAACGAAATCAGAACACCAACAAATTGCAAACAACTCCAGTATTAGTTCCAACCCTGCCGCAGTTAATGTAACTACCGGCTCTGGAGTACTCCAACGTTATTTAGAAAATAAGCTAGGTATTCAAAATAATCATGGAATTATGCTTCAAGGAGCCTGGATTGGTGACACCAACAGATTGTTCTCTGGTGGAATTCCTGATGCGGACCTAGTGACATCCAACAGTGTTCTTTTAGTCGATCTTACCGTGGATATGGGACAGTTTACCGGATGGGATGGTGGGTTGTTTAGTGCTCAATTTTTGCAACAAAATGCTCAGAATACCAATGCACAAGCGGGAATTATACAAGGATATAACTCATTACCTGATGTTTATCCTTTTAACCGTTCTGAACTTTATGCCCTTTGGTATCGCCAGGAACTTTTCGACAAAAAATTATTTGTCCGAATTGGAAAAACCATAACGACACTTGATTTTAATAACGTCATTAAGCCCGCTCCACTTAGTTCTGACGCACCGAACATTCCTGCAGTGACCAGTTTAATTTATACGCCTATTTTTATTAATCCTGAAGTAGATGGCATCATGCCCGGTTATACGAATACTGCATACGGCATTACTATGACTTTGGCCCCAATCCCTCAATGGTATCTGTCCTATGGGATATATGATGGCAACTTAGCCAGTGGCAAACAAACCGGCTTAACCGGACCGACATTTAATGGAAGGTATTTTCAGGTGAGTGAAATGGGTGGTGTTTGGGTTTTAGGAAAAAAGCATTTACCTGGGACTGCTGGACTAGGTGTATGGCACCAAACTGGCTTAATTCGACAACACAATCTTACTGAAATGGAAGCAACAGGCGCTTATCTATTTGGTTCGCAACGTTTATGGTACCGCCACCCTGGATATGATACCAGCGGGATTTCTGCGTTTTATCAATACGGAATCAATAACTCCAGTGTGCTCCCTATGAAACAATCTGTAGGGGCTGGCCTTACTTTATTTGGCCTTATTGCGCATCGTGACGGTGACTCATTAGGGGCTGGTTTTTCGCTTGCTTGGCTCAATCAGCGCATTACTGATCGCTCCTCTGAATTGATGTATCAAATTTATTATCAAGCAAAAATAATAAATAATATCTATCTTGAACCGGCACTTTCATACATCCCCACCCCAGGCCAGAATGCTAATTTACCCCCTGCATTCGCAGGAACATTAAGAGCTATTGTATTGGCATAAAAGCATCTTTAAAAATTAAAATTAGTGTTCATTTTGCCCTTCCTTATTTATCTTGGGAGCGTGGACTCAATGGATAGACTAATTGACTTGTATGGGAATATTTAACCTCCAGTATTGATTTAAGAACAGCTCAACATTTAATAGCTATTAAGAAAACACGTAACAAAAGACCTAGAAAATGCTAGGATTTAAAACTTCTAATAGGTTATTTTTGCCACAAGAAACTTATAGTGACTTACGAAGTCTGAGCTTGAATTGTGAATTTTTAAAACTATAGTCGTAATTTTTTGACTATTTTACTCACACTTGTATAATGCAAACGAAAATATTCCCCAATTTCTTCACAACTCAAGGCCTGCCCCCATTAACTTGTTTTTTATCAGAGTTTATTAAGTTAGAAATGTTGTGCTTTGGTTGTCAATTGGAAAAACGAACCCCTGTGATGTATAATTTTCACACAATACATGGGCAATAATTATTGGTGTCAATATGTATAGTTTAATTCGAGCAGAGAAAGTGGATATCAATCTCAGATCGCAACTGTTGAGCTATTTAAACAATGTTGGTTCTGACGTCAAACAAGTCATTATCACCATTGGATCAGGGCCAAATCCACGTGACTCCTATGCCCAAAATATGGTTTTTGATTCAGAAAACAAACACTTAATTATAAACATTGATACGCACTATCCAGGCGACCATCCCTGCGGCCTCCTTAAAGTCTCTACTGATCCGACAAAATCCAGCTTTACCACAAATATGGATAAGATTTTAGGATCTGAAAATGCTGTAATTTTATACAACGATGATCTTTATTATGTATCACCTAAGGATTCTCATATTTATAAGCTCAATACAAAGAATGCGAATCAAGATGACGCTAAGTTATTGAAATCAAAGTGCACCGATACCTATCACCTGGCAAATGATGATGAATTGGAATTAGTGATCCGTGTAACAGGCCGTCATCAACATGTGAAGACTGCTAGTGTTAATACTGACGATAAAAAATATTTAAGAATGAATTTTGATAGTTCGTTGGCTGCGATAATAAAAGATCCGATTACTGATTTGCTCCGAAACAATGTCATGTTGGTTATAGCTGATTTTCGCTCACCATTACTTACAAAAGATGTTCAAACCTTGGTAATGCCACTCTTGGATTATTATAGAAGCCCCAACAGCAATGAAGGCAATCTGATACTCATGCAAGGATATTTTGATTTTTATCCTTTGTTTTGGCCCACAAGAGAATATCTCGCCACAGCAAATTCGAAGGATACGAATGACTATGCCGAGGCGATGAATAAACTTCGTTGTAAAGCAGTGGGAAGCGAAGCTCTAGGTAATTATTTTGGTAAGGTTGAAGATCCGGTATGCTCAATGACGGTATTATTAGATGGCCATGATACTGGCATTCTTTTTTCTTATCCGGCTGTTGGAGAAATTAGCAAAGCAAAAGTAGCAGATAAACCAAAAGACCAGGATGAATCTGAACCAGTCTGCATAATATCTTAGAGGGCAATTGCCCTCTCAAATTCAACTCACTCTCTATTGAGCGGTTAGCAAGCAAAGAAAATGTGAGTTTCGTATAAGGTGATGCCTTGAATTGTCAATTTTTCATTAACAGTTAATTAAATTCACAATTCAAGGCCTGACCATTAATGTTCTTAACTTATTAAATTGAAAACTGTTGTCATCTACAGCATTTTTTGGATTAAAATCCCACCCATTAAGTTTATGCCTATAATTTAAACAGTAAAATATATCAAACTAGGGAGAGTTTATGTATACGTTTAAAGATGGTGACATTCATTCTTATAAAACTCAGGCACGAACAATTACATTAATCAAAGGAAATTCATCGGTACTGTATCCTTTTTACACGTCTACCGGCCAAAATAGCTATAGCAAGGAAACTTGGTTCCCCTGGATGGGCTATGTGGATTTTCCTGATGGAAATTCTACTAAAGGAGAGGTTTATATGGTAAAGCCCATGCCTTATAGTGTCTCTAAAGAGCCAACTGACATTATAAAGAAATATCTTATAGATAAAGCCTTTGAATCATGTCTTGAAGAGAGAACTGACAAAGGAATATCAGATCTAATCAAAAAAAAATATGACTCTAAAGTAGCTATTATGTTTGAAAATGGCATGGAGCTTGATGAAAAAATAATCGCTGACATAAAGGAATACTATCAAAATATGGCTAATTCATTTATTCGTAGGATGGGTAATGATGAAGCACTAGCAATTTCTTGTTCTTTGGGTGGTGGGGAGTGGGATAAATATCCTGAGATGCGTGAAGAAATAATGAAGGCAAATTCCACAGCGAAATTCGTTAAGCACATCGAAAAAGTAACCGAGACAGACAATCCAATTAGAGATATGTCTCCAATTGAAAAGGATGAATTAGTTGACTTTAAGGGCATCGCTTGTGAAGGTACAGTGAAGAGGTCGCAAGCGGAAATGGCAACACATTTGGAAAGCATAACGAAGCAAGAATCACAACGCTATGTTTCTAATTATTTTATACAAGAAAAAAGGACATTTCCTACAACTGAACAGGTAAATGACTTGGTTGAAGTAACCCATGCTCGAGAACTAAGAGATAAATATGTTGGTTGTGTCTCTGAGCTTATACAAAGGGAGCGGCAAAAAGAGGAAGCCAATCAGCAAAAGGGGGGTATGAAAAACATATAGGTAGATACAGGGTCAGGCCTTGAATTGTGAATTGTGAAAAGTTAATTAAATTCACAATTCAAGGCCTGTTCCATTGGTACGGTAATGAATTCTATAACATTCCAGCACGCCGAGTTTCATAATGTAATGACTCTGTTGCCTCTTCTATCTTTGGTTTAAGCTGGTTTAGATGTTCATTCTGCCAGGTTAATTCTTTGCCTTGCTCCCTTGCCAATTGATTTAAATCCTTGACAATTTCACCTAACTCTTCAAGCCCCTCATTGGTCTTATCTAAAAGCGCCTCATGTTTTTCATCCAGTAAAGTTCTATCAACTGGTTCATCATAGTGGGGTTTATGTTTGGGCTCATGATGTCTTGGCAGTCCCTGCTTAATAGATTGAGTCAGAGTTGAGTGTCTTGGTGGTTCATCTTTTGACTTGCGTCTGAAGGGGTGTTTAAAAAAATCAGGCATGGGAGGAAAAAAGCGAGATAAGCCATAAGTTTTTATGTTTAATATACTTTCTTCTGCCTGTTCAGCCTTTTTTGTATATTTTCTGTAATTTCCTCTATTCTTTGAATTTTTTTTGATTGCCCCTCTAAGGCCTCTACAGTATCTGCCCCTAGTTCTCGAGTTCTTCGTGCCATACGCGCGGCTCGCTCAACAGACGCCAGTGAATCTTCGATGACTTCATTGATTTCCTGAATCGTCTCCTGAGACGATGAATCTTCTTTCATTCTCATTGTTAAACCTTTTTATTGGAGCATATTTAAACTCTGATTACATTACAAGAGACAAATACTGGTAGGTAAAGCCTTGCCGTGATCTCACTTGATTTTTAACTGCCTTTACTAAGGCCAGAGTGATTGTAATTTATTCAGTCGAGCTTTAAATTTAAAGCTTCAATTATAAGTTAATTAAAATCATAATTCAAGGCCTGACCCCATTGACATGACACCATTAAGCATTGGTAACTTTTAAGAGGTTGACCTACGCTTGCTGCCATAGATTCTGTATAATACATCCCTATACTTATCCATCAGAGAATTACCTCTTGAATCACGAGAACCAAACACCCTATGCACAACTCGATCCCATTACCATTTTGGATGCCATTGAAAGCACGGGGGTTGTTTGCACGGGCAGCCTGGTCGCACTCAATAGCTATGAAAACCGCGTTTATCAAATAGGAATAGAAAATGACGAGCCTCTCATTGCTAAATTTTATAGACCGAATCGCTGGTGTTCAGCAGCTATTTTAGAGGAACATCAATTCGCACTTGAATTAGAAGAACATGAAATTCCCATTATTGCCCCCCTTATTATCAATGACCGAACCTTACACCATCATCATGATTTCAGATTCGCACTCTTTCCCAGGCGCAGCGGCCACGCACTCGAATTGGATAATAGTGAACACCTCGAATGGATGGGACGCTTTATAGGGCGCTTGCATAGAGTTAGTGCAAGCCAGTCATTTCACCATCGCATCCAATTAAATCCCCAAAGTTATGGCCATGATCCATACCAATTTCTCATGGAACAAAGTTTTATTCCTGACTACTTAACCTCAAATTTTTGCAAAACAGTGGAAACAGCATTAGAGAAAGTACATCAGATATTTAAGTCTACAGGCGATATTGATCAAATACGCTTGCACGGCGATTGCCATGCAGGAAATGTGTTATGGAGTAAATCAGGTCCCCATATCGTTGACTTAGACGATTGCCTCATGGGCCCTGCGATACAGGATATTTGGATGTTACTTTCAGGTGAACCCAAGCAAATGGATTTGCAACTGGAGAAGATTTTAGAGGGTTATTGTAAATTTCATGATTTTAACCCGCGTGAGCGCCATTTAATCGAGGCATTGCGTACACTACGCATGCTGCATTATTCAGGATGGATTGCAAAACGCTGGGCCGATCCCGCATTCCCTTTGAGTTTTCCATGGTTTAATACGCCTGTATATTGGCAAAATCTGCTGATAAATCTTAATGAACAGATTGAATTATTAGATCAATTTGAATGCTAGCTAATGGGACGGAGAAACCAATTTTCCAGACTTAATCCTGGTCTTGCTGAAAAATATTTTAATCAAAATTTGGCTTGATTTTAAGGGCAGTACCCACGCTTGCTACCATGATAATAAATGCATAATTACTATTCAGCATGGTAGTATTTTCCACTTAAAACGGTAATAATTAGTGAACGATGGTCTAAAATGAAAACGACTACCATGTTAACATCCGCCTCTATAAGTCCGTTTGATAATTTGCCGAATGAGATACTGCACTATTTGCTCCGTTTTACCAATCATCACGGCAGGTTAGTATGCAAACGCTTTCTGGAAGCTGACAGAGAATTAATCAAAAATGAAGCGCAAGATTTATTCAACGACTACCTAACAGCAAGAACGATACATTTGGACTCAGTAAATCCTCTAAAAGTAATACATCTCATCACTGTATTTGCGCTTGATGCATTGCCTCAAATCTCCGATCCACACGAAAAGGAAGCCAGTATCGGTATCTTATTATTACAATTGTATGAAGTGCTTTATTTCTATACCCGGCATAACCAACTTGAATTTACACTGCCACACGAACCCGACGTACTAGAGAGTTCTGTATTGGCAGCTTCCTATTTGATTACTTCTTATGATGAGAGTGATGCACTAAGAACTCCTATTTCAGAAAAAGACATTGATAGGATCAAAGACGATGTAGGTGATATGCTGGCTTTTCTTAGTGGCACAAACTCAGAAAAAGGCATCAAAACTTGTTATTTTAAAGAAATTGTTACGGGGATGATGCACGATTTCAAGGAAGGTATGCAACATGCTGTCGATAATAACTCTGGCAGTAATTTGCGCTTTTTTAGCTTTACCCCTACTAAAAGTAAACAACAGATGATTTTACGCTTAATTAATCAATGTGCTTCCTTGCTTGAAAACCAGCTATATACATCTCAACCAACTTGCATCCTGTTTTAATTCTGTCTTTTGAATGGAATAAAAAAGCAGTAAGCGTAGTCTGACTGCCCTTAATTTAAGTCATAATTTAGTGAGTTTATGTTTGAAATGATGCTCTAGAGTTACATCAATTGATGTTACAGTTTCTGTAATTATTTTTGTGCTTTGTTTTCCCTATATTTTGGATGCATAATTGAATCTAATTAACAGTTCCAATGTATACTCTTCAAATATAACTATCTTGCTCTAAAAAAAATTTAATGACCCCATTTTTAACAACTACACGATTAATTATTTGCGGACCCTCTCTGAATGATTTTGATAATCTCTACAGACTGCAATCAAATTCTCAAGTGATGCGTTTTATAGGTCATGGGCAACGTGATAAAGATGAAGTCATGGTTGGATTGGAGAAGGCCATTCATCACTTTCAAAAACATCAATTTAGCCTTGGCACTGTTTATATAAAAGATTCCGATGAGTTTATCGGTCGAGCTGGACTGATTTATTTCAATTATGATGACCAGCAATCAGAGGTTGAACTCGCTTATGCTTTATTACCTCAATACTGGGGCAAAGGGTATGCTACAGAAATCACTATCGCTCTAATTCAATTTGTTTTTCGAAAGCTTAATATGCAAAAACTAATCGCTGTAGTCCATCCAGAAAATGCTTCTTCCCAAAATGTATTAATCAAATGCGGAATGAGTTATGCAGGAACCATTAATTATTGGAATAAAGAAATTATGAAATTTGAAATAACCAATAAAATCCCAACCATCTAATTCATTCTCGCCTTCTTTGATACAAATTGACCACCTTATGGATTTAATATAAACTTTTTAACCACCAGATGTATTAGTCATCAATTCTGATTTAATAGGAACGTGTAATGTTCAATAAAATTGAAAGTGAAAAATATTCGACGCGCAGCAGTTGGGCTAAATCTTCAGAGGAAAAGCAAAAATTAATTTTGGAGTATCAAGACATTTATAAATCTAGTTTATCAGAAGGAACTGTATTTAGGATTGTGGGTCTTTCTATTTTAGAAACATTAGCCTTGCCTAGATGTAACCACCTTTGGGTCTTGCCTGTAGGCTACTATCATAGTGTCCCTCCGACGCTCACCCTTTTCTCACCTGAACGTTCAGAAATGCAAAATTATGGTGGCACTTCTCGTTTTGGCTCAGTGATTGTCTATGATGAAATAACAGGAGGAATGTGCTTTTTTCATTTTGGTAAAAATCCTGCATATCTATCTCATTCTAGTGCGGAGTATAATAATAACAAAGAGTTCTTTTTAGATACCCCTTCAGCAAAACTTTCCGTAGAGATATTAACTATATTAAACGAAAGTAATACCTTGGATAAAGTAGGGGGATCTGCCCTTTTTGCCAGTTTTAAAACACATGTTAAGGAAGAAATAATTCAACATGCAAAAAAGCTAACTGACCAGACCACAATTAATTTAGCCACCTTTACAAACTTAGGCCTGGAGTGTGATACTGTAAAAATTCTCAGTGGCGAGCATGAGGAAAATACGATTATCGGTATTATTCCTTTATTGCCAGAAGAGAAGCCACTTATTCTCTGTAGAGGGAACCCTATGTTCGGTCCCAGTACCCATTTTACTGAGGTCCCTGCTGTTTTAATGCAACCCTTCACTCAGTTAAGTACAGATAAATCTTCTGGTAGAGACAATGAAGTACTCCATGATTCTGGAGAGGGAGCATTCCAGAAAAACGCAAATACACCTCACTCTTCTTTGAGTATTTTTAGCCATTCTTCATCTCATGATGATGTCTCAACTTCTCTGGTCGATGCACTAGGAAAGGCTTCCAAAGGTTTTTAGAAATTTTAGCGGAGTATACCGCCGCTAAAATTAGTATTTTGAAACGAAGTGTTTAATAATCAATTTTCATTTTTATTCATTTAAAATGACAACTCGCCTAATGCAATATTTCTGGAGTAATAAGTTTTTTTTATATATTTTTTTTAAGTTATATTCTAATTGTAGCCGCTAAACTCGGAATAAATGCGCCACCATACTTGAAGAATCCTTTAAAGTTCACCTTTCAAAAGGTGAACTCTAGGGTGATTTAAAATTAATGTTTCTTATGTGCTGGATGTGACTCTTTTAACACGAAACTTGCAATGAGCAAACTTGCTAAAAAGCATATTGGCATCACCATTAAAGCGATTTGGTAACTTGAAATACTGTACACATGCACTCCATTAACCAAATGCCATAAGTTGGTATGCTGTAATATGTACCCTACTAAAGGCTGAAATAAGGCACCACCTAGCACTACGGAAAGATTATTGAAACCTGAGGCAGTACCAACAAGCTCTGGTGGATTATTTTCTTTAACTACAGCAAAACTTACCGTTTGCCCACCTGCGCCTAAACCTAATACGAACAGAATAAATGGGGTCCATCCATAAGATAATCCAGGCAAATACAATAAAACCAATGTCGCAAACAAACCTAAAATGGCACTGATAATGAGCGCGATGCGTCGACTTTGAATACGATCACTGAACCATCCTAATAAGGGGCTCCCCACACCGATTCCAATCCAAATCATACTGCATAGTCCCGAAGCGGCAACCACGCTTATCTGGAATTTTTCTTGTAAATACGGAACACCCCAAAGTGCTGCGAAGACAGCAATGGGTGCCCATATTGTGAACGCATACCCGCCTATTATCCAGGTATAACTGTGTTTGCACACCGCCATAAGTCTTTTCCATTCATCACGCAGGTAATGCTCAGGGACTGCTTGGCTTTTCTGATGTGGATAGTCTCGGATATACAACCAAAAGAATGCGGCCAGAATAAAGCCAATAATCGACAGAATAAAGCTTGCATTACGCCAGCCAACCCCCTGAATTAGATATGCCAGGGGCATTTCACCAAACATGGCACCCACTGAACTCATCAATTGGGCGATCCCAGCCAAAATGGCGAAATAATGAGGCGGAAACCAACGTGATAAAAGAACCAATACCCCAATAAAAGAAAATGCTGAGCCAATTCCAATTAAGAATCTTCCGATACATGCAGTGAACACACTGTCAGTTGAAGCAAAAAATGCAGACCCAAGAGCACACAGGATAATGGCAAAAGTCATTAATTTTCGGGGACCATAACGATCGAATAACACACCTGCGGGTATTTGAGTGGGTGCGTAGGCATAAAAATAAAATGCGGAGATAACCCCAAATCCTTGACCTGTAACCCCAAAGGTTTTCATCATCGACTCTGCCATGACGCTAGGGGCTACCTGTAGAATGAATTCATACAAATAAAATGATGCCGCGAGGAAAAAAATAAAATACGCCGTCACCAGACTTGTACTTACTCCCTGCGGTGTTTTTTCTATATAATTTGCGCTCAACTTAAGGCCACTCCGTTTGAAATTCCTCATTTAAGCTCATACAGATTTATTTTGTCAATATATTCTTAATACAGAAAAGCGAGTCAGATGAATTTTACTCAAAGGATTCGCTATTCTCTGTTCCTCGTCACCCCGCTTACAGCGAGGGATCTCAAGGGTTGTAGTACCGTGTGATGAGGAGAAATCGCTCACGATACTTGAGATGACGAGAACTTCACAACACAAACATCCAGGCTACATGATTCTAATTCTGTTTAGGATAAATCGCACCCAAAATTGCTGGTGTTCGAGATCCGGTAATCGTACTTAAATCCACGGGAACGTGATTTATTGTTTGTGCAGCCAGCCAAGCAAACATCATCGCTTCTAAATAATCAGGACTAATGCCCACCTCTGCTATGCTTTTCACTCGGGTTTCTGGTAATAATTGAGTAAGCCTATGCAAAAGGGCATGATTGTGGGTACCCCCACCACACAAGTACATTTGCTCCACTTGATTGGGTTCTTTCAAAATCGAATTCGCAATCGTTTGAGCGGTAAATGCAAGCAATGTTGTTTGAACATCGACTGCTTGATATTCATCCCTTAAATGTTTATTGAGCCATGATAAAGAAAAATATTCTTTACCTATGCTCTTTGGTGCTGACGAGGTAATGAAAGAATCTGCCATCAATGCTTCAAAAAGAGGGGCAATCACTTCTCCTTGTTGCGCCCATTCTCCACCAGCATCATAATCTTTTCCCTGCTTCGCCCTAATCCAAGCATCCATTAAGCAATTCCCAGGGCCAACATCCCAGCCTTTAGTTGGCTCATTTGCATGAATAAAGGTAATATTGCTTATACCACCTACATTCACTACTGCGATATGATTCGTTCTGCCACTAAATAACTGCTGATGATAAAGAGGTGCAAAAGGAGCTCCTTGCCCACCCAGTACCAAATCCCGAGTTCTAAAGTCAGCAACAACAGTAATACCAGTTAATGTTGAAATAGTATGAGCACATCCCAACTGTAAAGTATATGGAATAGAACAATTCGTATTATGGCACACGGTTTGACCATGACTTCCTATTGCACAAATATCCCTGGCTGATAGTTTTGCTTTTTGTAATAATTCATTTACTGAATTGGCAAAATCTCTTCCAATCAATGTATTGAGTTGACAAATAGAAGCCAAACTGAGGTCTGAACCATGGAGCATCATATCCATGCGTGCTTTTACTTCATCGCTGTACTTATTAGTGATCCCATAAACCAGTGTATTATTTGATACATCAACCAGCGCAGCATCAATACCATCCATACTTGTTCCAGACATCAAGCCTATGTACAAAGTCATTCTGTGATCCCCAATAGAAAAAATTAAAAGCATGTAACTGGGTACAACGCTTTGGCATTTCAATTAAATTAAAAAAACTTCCCTTACCCCCTGGGGAGAAGGTGTCCGAGATGGCGAATGGAGGTATTAATCGTACCTAATGCCCCTCACCCCTGCCCCTCTCCCGATAGCGGTAGAGGGCATTTCTTTCACTCATCTCTATCCGCCTATAATTTGAAACAAGTATAAAAGTTATTGGTAGTAATTTCAGCTATTTCAGCATAGGACATTCCACGAAGCTCAGCGATAGCTTCCGCCACATGTTTTACTAGTGCAGGATGATTTTGTTTTCCGCGATAAGGCACTGGAGCCAAATAAGGTGAGTCCGTTTCAATGAGTATTCGGTCCAAAGGTATTTTTCTTGCTACATCTTGAAGGGCTGTTGCATTTTTAAACGTCACTATTCCCGAAAATGAAATATAAAAATTCAAATCCATGGCTTGATGTGCTATATCCAAACTTTCAGCAAAACAATGCATAACACCGCCAATTTGTTGGGCATTTTCTTCTGCCATTAATGCGATAGTATCTTCTGCTGCTTGACGAGTATGAATAATCAATGGTTTTGAAGATTGTAACGCAGCATGTATGTGCGCTTTAAATCGACTACGTTGTATTTCTCTGGCTTCTTCAGTATGAGTTCGATAATAATCTAAACCTGTTTCACCTATTGCAACACATGCTGGATTCTTTGCTAAATCAAGCAACATCTTTGAGGTAACCGCAACATCCATTTCAGTATTTGGATGAACACCAACCGAAATACTAATATCAGAATATTCTGCAGCAAGCTTTTCTAATTGTGGATAATCTTTTAATTCAACGCAAACACATAAAAAATGCTGCACGCCATTTGCTTTTGCTTGCGCCAGAACATTCGCCATATCATGATTAAAATCAGCTAAATCAAGAAAATTCAAATGACAGTGTGAATCAACTAACATGGATGGCCTCTTAAAATGTTCGTTATCCCGACATAAGGACTAGAACGATCTAGCTCCCTATATTGAATGAAGCTAAATTGTATCTGTAAATTGCGAGGATTTTAACATGCCTGCTAAATAGGTCTCTATTTTATTGCATAAATAGCGGCTGTTTTCACTGATAAATTGTACTCCAATTCCTGGTACTTTATTTCCCTGCGCTCCTTGAGGAGTAATCCAGATTACTTTACCCTCAACAACATAGAACTCATCCTCGTCCATTAGCTTAATCAATAGCTTAACCTCTGAGCCAAATGGGTAGCTTGTTTTAGTGCGGATAAATAACCCGCCTCCTTTGACAAAAGGCATGTACGCTGCATAAAGATCTGACTCACTCAGAAACGAGCAATTGATTTGTTGTGTTGTATCCATCATAGATCTTCCTTAAATACTCTGGACTTCATAAAAATCAAAACATTACATATTTTGAGGCGCTTTAGATTCACTGTATGTTGTTAACAATAAATCTTCCAAGGCCAAAGTTTGATTTACATTCATATTATGGCTTAATTTTCGCTGTAATGTATTGATTCTATCAATTTGAGAAAAAATCATTATGGGATTCAATAAAGACATTAAACAACTCATCTGCGGTAGAATTGGACCAGTATCTGCGGGTGTAATAATTTGCATCATTTGTATTTGTGCATAAACCAAATACAGAAACCAAAGCAATGTCCCTAACTCAAATTGACTCCATTGAGCAGCAACACGGCTTGGATGCTCCTTTTGTTCAATTACTGCAATTAACCCATCTAAAATAAATTCTGATTGTTTCACAATCCTTGCTTGCTCAGACTCTTCTGGATAGTACTCAGCCAATTGCAAATAATTAGTCCGGAATAAATCCTCATATGAAGCAAAACGTATGATCTGACATCTGCTTAAGACTGTAGGTAATAAGGTACTTATTTGCTGAGCCAAAAGTAAAAATATGGTCTGTGGAGGAGGTTCTTCCAAAATTTTTAATAATGCATTAGCGGCAGCAAGGTTCATGCGATCAGCGGATTCAATAACGATTAAACGGTATTTAGTGCGTTGGGGAGTCAAATACGCATTATTTTGTAACTCTCTTATCTGATCGACTTTGATGGCCCCACCGCTTTTTTCTGGTTTAACCCATTCGACATCCGGGTGCTCGCTGCATGCAACCATGCGACAGTCAGAGCATACAAAACAAGGCTGATTCTCTTCTTTTTTACAGAAAATCAGCTGGTTTAATTTTTTTACAAAATCCATAAAGGCACAATCAAACGCGCCCACAAACAGCATAGCCTGAGCAATACGCTGATTTGTCCATGCCGATTGAATTTGATTCCATTGAGATTGATATTTTATTGTTTGATCCGATAACTCGTTAAAACTGCTCATTATTGATGCTCAATAAATACATTTATTGCATTTTCTATTGCCTGCTGCACCTCATGAAGAGGACTTCGAGCGTCGATAATTACCGCATGAGAGTCCATTTTTACATGATGTGTGTAACTTTCATGGACACGATGAAAGAAATCAATTGATTGTTGCTCAATCCTATCAAATTCTCCCCTTGATTTAACGCGCATCATTCCTTCTTCAGGGTTAATGTCCAAATATAAAGTCAGATCGGGTTTAAATCCCCTAAGTGCAAAAGAAGATAACCTGTGGATCATCTCTTGATCTAATCGTCGTCCGCCACCTTGGTAAGCCATCGTTGAAAGTTCGAATCGGTCAGCAATAACCCAAATTCCTTGCCGCAAGGCTGGTTTAATGACTTCCTCAAGAAGCTGAATTCGAGCAGTATAAAGCAATAACAATTCACTGCGATCATCTAAAACATCCCGATATTTGGGATTCTTAATTAGTTCACGCAAAATCTCACCTATTGCTGTACCACCAGGCTCTCGAGTCGTTAAGGTCTGAATGTCTCTTTTTGCCAAAAGTTCTGTAACAGTATTTATCGCGGTAGATTTACCAGCGCCTTCTAATCCTTCAATAACAATTAACTTCCCAGCTAAAGATGACATTAGAGATCCTTGCGTTTGTATTGATTAATTGCTTGTTTTTGCTGTTCGTACGTTTCGGAAAATTGGTGTGTTCCATCCCCTTTGGCCACAAAATACAGATAGTTGGAGAGTTGCGGATGAGCTGCAGCATCCAATGCTTCCTTACCGACCATAGCAATAGGTGTTGGCGGCAAGCCTCTATAATGGTAGGAGTTGTAGGGAGAGTCAATAAGCAAATCATTATGAGAAAGCTTTCCCTTGTAAGCAGCACCCAAGCCATAGATCACTGTAGGATCCATCTGCAATGGCATTTTTTTATTTAACCGATTCACCATCACGCCAGAAATTAACTTACGCTCTTGTGGAACAGCGGTTTCTTTTTCGATGATTGAGGCAGCAATAAGCAATTCGTAAGGGGTTGTATAAGGTAAATTAGGCGCTCTATTCGTCCAGCTCATGTTTAAATAGCTAATTAAATTACGATGGGCATGCTCTAATAAACTTTTACCACTACTTCCACCATGATACTGATAGGTATCCGCAAGCAACAACCCTTCTGCATTGGGATGGTCGTCTTGAATAGAGCGCCAGTCTTCGGGACTATAATTCAAATAGGCCGCTTTAGCCAAATCTTGGGAAATTTTTTGCTGTGTGGTACCCGCAATAACCGTGAAATTTTGGGTTAAGACATCCCCTGCTACGATTCGATGTACTAGTTGCATTGCCGTTTCACCCGGTTTAATTTGGTATACACCCGCTTTAAGCTGGGATGATAAACCAGAGAAACGAATCATCATTAGAAGGGCCGAATCTGAGTGGATTAGATTTTTCTCTTTGAGTATTTTTACAAATTGTGACGCTGAAGCAGTTCGGTCAAGGGTGATAATAACTGGCGCACCCTCTTTGGGAATAATGGGTCGGATAATCTGAATATAATTGCTAAAAAAGAAGAGAAAACAAGACATAAAAAACAGTATTACTATAAAAAATATCAGTTTTTTATGTCTTGAAAATGTCATTTAGACCCGCTTAAATAACAAGCTACCGTTTGTTCCACCAAAACCAAGTGAATTGCTAAGAACAAAATTGATCGCTCTTTTTTGAGGTGTATAAGGTACATAATTCAAATCACATCCTTCATCAGGATTATCTAAATTAATGGTTGGGGGAGCAATTTGATCCCTGAGTGCTAAAATACTAAATATTGCTTCAACAGCACCAGCAGCACCTAATAAATGACCTGTCATTGATTTTGTAGAACTCACTGCCAGATCATAAGCGTGTTGTTTGAAAACACGCTTAATGGCTTTTGTTTCATTCAAATCGTTAAGATAAGTCGATGTGCCGTGTGCATTAATGTAATCAACTTGTTCTGGATCAATTCCTGCATCATGTATGGCTGCTTCCATGGCACGAGCTGCACCATCCGCATCGTCATCAGGTGCAGTAATATGGAAAGCATCACCAGACATACCAAACCCAACAAGTTCGGCATAAATTTTTGCACCACGAGCCTTAGCGTGCTCATATTCCTCTAAAATCAGAATGCCTGCACCTTCTCCCATAACAAATCCATCTCTATCTTTGTCAAAAGGCCTTGATGCTTTCTCAGGCTCATCATTACGTTTAGATAGGGAACGCACAGCAGAGAATCCCGCTAAACACAGTGGGGTTAAGGTCATTTCAGCCCCACCACATACCATAACATCAGCATCGCCATAAGCAATCATTCGTCCCGCAAGTCCGATATTATGTGTACCGGTTGTGCATGCAGTAACGACTGAAATATTAGGTCCTTTCAGCTGATGTCTTATTGAAATCTGCCCAGCAACCATATTAATGATTCCTGCTGGAATAAAAAATGGAGAAACCTTTCGAGGCCCACCAGCCATCAATTTATCTTGATTGTTGGTAATTGTTTGGATGCCACCAATACCTGCCCCAACGGCAACACCAATACGATTGGCTAAATTAGCATCAATCTTCAAACCCGAATCCAGCATTGCTTCATCAGCTGCAGCAATGCCATATTGGGTGAATACATCCATTTTACGTGCATCTTTAAGCGGAACATAATTCTCAATATTAAAATTCTTAACTTTAGCCCATATCCGTGTGCTGTATTCATTGGCATCAAATTCATCTGCCAAAACAACACCACTTGCACCAGCTAATATATTTTGCCAAGTTTCTTCTACATTAAGCCCGACAGGGGTAATCATACCCATACCAGTAATTACTACACGCCGCTTATTCAATGAAGGCTCCTCGTAAAACAATTCCCATCTCTCTCCCACACATTGCGTAGGAGAGAAAGAGATAAAAGCAAATGCTTATGCTTCTTCTTTATTTAAATTAGATTCAATATAATCAATCGCTTCTTGAATCGTGGTAATTTTTTCAGCTTTTTCATCAGGAATTTCTGTTTCAAATTCTTCTTCAAGAGCCATAACCAATTCCACAGTATCTAAAGAATCAGCACCTAAGTCATCAACAAATGATGCATCGTTCTTTAACTCTTCTTCTTTAACGCCTAATTGTTCAACAACAATCTTGCGAACACGCTCTTCAACTGTACTCATAACTTGATTTTCCTCTTTCGGTTGATAGAAATTTAAAAAAATTCCAGATTATTAAAATACAACTTCCACTTAACTTTGATTGCTTAATCACTGAAATTTAAAAGCAATCTCAAATACCAAACAACCAAAGTTAAATGGAAGTGGTATAGTTTATTCATTTATACAGATAACGCAAGTGCATTTAATCCATATACATGCCGCCATTGACATGAATTGTTTCACCCGTGATATATTTAGCACTTTCTGATGCTAAAAAAGCTACTGCTTCGGCTATATCTTTGGGATCTCCCAGCTTCCGCATAGGAATTCTTTTTAACATCTCGTCCTTTACCATATCGGGTAAAGCTGCTGTCATATCTGTATCAATAAACCCAGGCGCCACAACATTGACCGTAATTCCTCGACTTCCAATTTCTTGAGCTAAGGATTTACTGAAACCAACAATACCGGCTTTTGCTGCAGTATAATTTACTTGGCCTGAATTCCCACTTGAACCGACTACTGAACCTATAGAAATAATTCGTCCCCATCGCGCTCTAAACATGGGTTTTATACAAATTTTAGACATTTTGTATATTGAATTCAAATTTGTTTCAATTACCTTATACCATTCATCATCATCCATACGCAGCAGTAAATTATCTGCAGTTATCCCTGCATTATTCACTAATATCGAAGGAGATTGATTCTTCTCAACCAATTCACCGATTACTTTTTCTATTTGCTCTGAATTTGTAACATCTAGAACGAGCCCCTTTCCGGATAACTTTTCTTTTTCAAAATAGGCATTTATTGATTGAGCCCCCTGTTCAGTAGTAGCAGTGCCATAGACAAAAGCACCTTGCTGGGCCAATTTAACTGCTATTGCCTGACCTATTCCTCGGCTTGCCCCTGTTACTAAGGCAATTTTACCCTCTAAACTTGTCATTTATTTTCCTCTATAGAAAAAGTTATTTCTTTAGGCTGAACATGTCTCTCTACATCAATGTCATTTTAAGTGCTACTCATTCTACATTTCAGCATATCCCTTAAGCACTTAATTCGCCACACTTAGGCTAAGCAAATTGCTCCTCAAGTTGCTCTAAACTAATCGTATCGTAAACACTAATTGTATTTAAGCTTCTATCGATTCTTTTAATTAATCCGCTCAACACTTTACCTGGGCCACACTCCAGAACGAGCTCTATGCCACTGTTTTTAAAGAGTTGAATTGTTTCGACCCAACGCACAGGACTGTATAGCTGTTCTTTTAGTTTTTCGCGTATTTGCTGTGCTGATTGATAAAAACTTAAATCAACATTACTGACAACTTCAGTTGTTGGTTTTTTAAACTCTATTTTTGCAAGATAATCGGCAAATGATTCAGCAGCTTCAGACAATAGAGGACAATGACATGGAACACTGACTGGGATTACTTTAGCAAGACGTGCACCTTCCTCTTCAGCTAAGCCCAATATTCTGTTAACCGCTGGAGTATGTCCTGCTACAACAACTTGTCCAATTGCATTATAGTTTGCGGGTGTGACCACTTCATTTTCACGACTGGCTTGCTCACACAGTGCTTTTACTTGTTCATCGGTTAAACCAACGATTGCAGCCATAGCACCTAAGCCTAACGGGACTGCATTTTGCATTACTTGTCCTCTACGCGCTACTAAACACGCTGCATCAAACAATGATAATGCATCAGCACAAACCAAAGCTGCATACTCACCTAAACTATGGCCGGCCATGAGCGTTGGTTGCCCGACATCATGTTGCATCAATACCCTATATACTGCAACATCAGCTGTAAGCATTGCGACCTGTGTATGTTCTGTCTGATTTAATTTTTCTTCAGGTCCTTGTTGCACGAGTTTCCATAGATCGTAACCTACCGCTTCAGATGCTTCTGCAAACGTATTGACAACAATAGGATACTGCAACTCAAAATCAGCTAACATACCTACTGATTGTGAACCTTGCCCAGGAAATACAAATGCTGTTTTTACCATATCAAAAATAGCTCCGAACTAAAAAATTAATTCAAAAAATGAACTCAATAAAATTATTAATAACGAATTACCATAGCTCCCCAAGTCATTCCACCTCCAAAAGACTCAATCAATAATAATTCATCTCTTTTAATCTGATTGGTTCGAATAGAATGATCCAGAGCCAAAGGAATGGATGCAGCCGAAGTATTACCTTGACTACCAATAGTAACAATCACTTGTGACATAGGAAGGTCCAGTTTTTTAGCGATGGCTTGTATGATACGCATATTTGCTTGATGAGGAATGAGCCATTGAATATCAGATTTTTTCAAATGACTTACCTCTAAAACTTCATCAACAACATCACCCATAATTTTAACGGCGATTTTAAAAACTTCATTACCACGCATGGTAATCGTTGCACGTTGATTTTCAAATGTAGCATTACTCAGATTCAGTAATTTTTCTGCATCGTAAGAGGCATGTAGCACACTACCCATAATGCCTTGTCTGTCACTGGCACTTAAAACGACTGCTCCGGCACCATCTCCAAATAGCACGCAAGTTGCACGATCGGTCCAATCGACGGCTCTTGACATACTTTCACTGCCGATAACCAGAATATTTTTAGCAGCACCGGACTCGATATACTGTTTTGCAATATCCATTACATAAACAAAGCCACTGCATGCGGCGCCGACATCAAAAGCAGGGATGGGGCGTTTAATTTTTAAGGCATGCTGGACATAACAAGCAACCCCCGGAAAAAAATGATCTGGGGTACAGGTAGCAACTAAGATTAAATCGATTTCATCAGCATCCATACCGGAAGCACTTAATGCTTGTTCAGCAGCTTTAGAAGCCATATATGAGGTGGTTTCATGAGCTTGCGCCACACTACGACTACTGATTCCAGTTCTGGTGACAATCCACTCATCACTCGTATCCAGTATTGACTCAAGCTCGAGATTTGTGAGTTGCTTTTCAGGAATATAACTTCCAGTACCACGTATTACAGCATTTTTCATAACAGCAATCCCTGATTGATAAAATCATTTATTTGTACACGCACTAAATCAATCACGTTATTTTTAACTTCAAGAACTGCTTGTTCGATAGCATGTTGAAATCCTAATTCATTAGCACCGCCATGGCTTTTTACAACAATGCCATTTAATCCGAGCATGCTTGCGCCGTTATAACGAGAAGGATCAAAGCGTTTCTTAAGATGCTTTAATGCAGGTCGTGCAATTAAAGCAGAAAGTTTGGTATACCAGTTCCTGTTAAATGACTCCATAAGTAAACTTACAAAAAACTTTGCAAGGCCTTCGCTCGCTTTTAAAGCAACATTACCCACAAAACCATCGCAGACTACTAAATCAACTTCCCCAGTATAAAAATGATCACCTTCTACATAACCAACGTAGTTCATAACGTCACACTCTGCAAGCATGTGTGCCGTACGTTTCACTTGATCATTTCCCTTCATTTCTTCCACGCCGATATTCAATAAGGCAATTTTAGGCTTGGGCTTATTTGCTACCGCTTGAACTAATGCAGATCCCATTACGGCGAATTGGAATAAATGTTCCGCACAAGAATCAACATTTGCACCCAAATCAATCACCCAAGTCCTACCACGCATAGTCGGTAACTCAGAAATAATTGCGGGTCTATCGATTCCGGGTAAAGTTTTTAGAACATAACGTGCTGTAGCCATAAGAGCGCCAGTGTTTCCGGCACTGACACAAGCTTGCGCCATTCCCTCTTTCACCAAATTAATGGCTACACGCATGGAAGAATCTTTTTTATTGCGCAAAGCATGCGAAGGCAATTCGTCCATAGTCACCACTTCAGAAGCATGGACTATGGAAAATTGATTTGAAGAAGCCACTCCATGCTTTTTTAAAAAAGCATGAATTTTATCGTGAACTCCAACAAGAATGAGTTTCAAATCAGGATTATTATTTGCTGCGCGAATACAGGCAGGAATCACAACATTCAAACCATGATCCCCACCCATCGCATCAATTGCAATGGTGATATTTTTCAAGAAAATTACTCTTGTTCGTAAACAGTATCAGTGTCAATAATCTTTCTACCACGATAATAACCATCTGGAGTCATATGATGACGAAGATGTGTTTCGCCTGTAGTTTCATCCACAGAAAGTGTTGGCTTTGTCAAAGCATCGTGCGAACGACGCATGTCACGACGAGAGCGTGATTTTTTATTTTGTTGTACGGCCATTGTATTACTCCTAAACAAATTGCATTCATAAAGCGGGAATATTAGTGTTAATTAGATAAAATTTCAATAAAATTCATTTTTTTCCCACTAAAATTTGGTTTATTTCACTGCTGCAATCATTAATTTCAGGATGAAACTGTGGCGCATAGAGATGTAACTCATCAATCAGCATATCTTCCAAACTCACCTGCAAATTTTCAGAAACGATACATTCATAATGTTCCAGTATCTGCTCTGCCCTCTCATCATTACGACATACAGCAACTACTGTCATATTATCGTATGGAAATTTAAATTCGTCCAGACAGCGTTGACATTGTGTTGGCAAATCGCCTTTAACATGAAGATGAATAAGATAAAAATCTTCTTTTGCTTCAACATGATAAGTCACCTCAAGCTGACAGGAAGTAGTAATGAAATTAGGTAAACGTTCACTAAGTGTCACTGTCTTAGTTTGTTGCCCTTGTTTAACCATTTCTTGTAAGTGCAGCATTATTGTCGTATCCTAAAGAGTTATAATTTGTATAAGAATTTTCAGAATCGTAGCCTGGACATGAGAGCCTCGCTCATTTGCCCCCATCACGAGCATAGCGAAGGATGACAGCAACTCCACTCACTTAGGCTACGATTCTCGAAAAATAGAATATTAAGCGGTATCTCAATTTTATGAAAGCTAAAGTTATAGTTGGAATGTCTGGTGGTGTGGATTCTTCTGTTGCGGCCTGGTTATTGCAAGAAGCAGGCTATCAAGTTGAAGGCTTGTTCATGAAGAACTGGGAACAAGATGATAAAGATGGGTTCTGTCCTGCAGCACAAGATCTTGCTGATGCCCAGGCAGTATGCAATCAATTGCGCATTCCGCTGCATACAGTTAATTTTTCAGAAGAATATTGGCAAAGAGTTTTCACTCATTTTTTAAATGAATACGAAAAAGGAAGAACGCCCAATCCTGATGTATTGTGTAACAAGGAAATCAAATTCAATGCTTTTTTAAATCATGCATTAAGCCTCGGAGCAGATTACATTGCAACAGGACACTATGCTAAAAATAAAATAGAAGGCGATATTGGGCTCTTATATAAAGCAAAAGATCGCGATAAAGATCAAACCTATTTTCTTCACGCAGTTAGCCCGAACGCTTTGGCCAAAACTTTATTTCCTATCGGAGACTATACCAAGCCAGAGGTGAGAGAATTCGCGAAAAAACTGGGCTTAGTAACACAAGCTAAAAAGGATTCGACGGGGATTTGTTTTATTGGCGAAAAACGATTTAAATCCTTTTTGCAGGAATTTATTTTAGCGCGACCAGGCGAGATAAAAAGCACGGATGGCAAAGTTTTAGGACAACATGACGGATTAATGTTTTATACTTTAGGCCAACGGCAAGGGCTTGGAATTGGTGGTTTACAAAACTCAACCGATGATCCTTGGTATGTGGTTGATAAAGAAGTAGCTACGAATACTTTATATATAGCTCAAGGCAGCCAACATCCCATGCTCTATGCACAAGGCCTGATTTGCGGTCCAATCCACTGGTTAGCTGATTGTGCGGATAATTTACCGCTGACCTGTTATGCCAAGACACGATACAGACAGGCAGAACAAGGCTGTATTATTTCGCCTCAGAATGAAAATCAGCATTATGTAATGTTTTCAAATCCACAAAGAGCAGTTACACCGGGTCAATATGTGGTTTTTTATGATAAAAACCAATGCCTGGGTGGAGCTACTATTGAACAGATTATACGATAATTACGTTATAATTATATTATAACTATGGGAGTTAAAATGGCTGCTATTGATATATCCCCAACTACTAGCGACATCCACTTTTCTGTGAGCGCAGCAGACAAAGTGGCTGAACTCATAAAAGAGGAAGATAATTTCAAATTAAATCTACGTGTATCCATTACAGGCGGAGGTTGTTCCGGGTTTCAATATGGATTTAGTTTTGATGAAGAGATCAACGAGGACGACACTGTCATTGTTCAACAATGCTCAGATGGTGTGTCTTCAGTAAAACTTCTTGTTGATTCAATGAGTTACCAATATTTGCATGATGCTGAAATTGATTACGTTCAAGGCATCCAAGGTGAACAATTTGTTATTCGTAATCCCAATGCAAAAACCACTTGTGGATGCGGTTCATCATTTAGCATTGATGATGAGGATGATTATTAAAATAATTTTTAACCACGTCATCCCGAGCTTAGCGAGAGATGACGTGGTTAGAAGCAGAAATCAGTACGGTTTAACAACGACTTTTGTTCCTATTTTTATAAAATGCTTACTAAGCCAGTAAGCATCGCTAGGATGCACACGTATGCAACCATGACTCGCATTATAATTTGGTACCTCATAAGAACCATGTACCGCATAATACTTAGTAAAAAACATACAATAAGGCATAGGTGAGCCCCCCTTACCTACCGGGTAACGTGAAGATTTGCAACCCGCCCCTCCTTTACTCCATATAGTGAAAACGCCTATTGGAGTTTTACATCCTCTATGGATGTCTGGACAATATCGTCTACCTCCAGATCCTCTGCCAGTACGTACTACTTTTCCGTTTGAATCAATCGCTTTCCAAGTCAGTGTGTTGGGATTGAAAACAAAGGTATTCGCTAAAGCAGAAGAAGAATAAAAAAGAAAGGCGAACAGTAGAATGAATAAAGAATAAGCTAATGGTGATAAGATAGAACTTTGTTTTTCCATAATAAATTCCTAAGATTTATCCATCGTCACCTTAATTTTAGATTATTTTTTAACCAAAACAAATTAATTTTAAGCAAGATTGAGATATTTGTTCTACTATTTTAATGAAATGATTACAAAAGGTATTCAATCATGACTAAACAATTGCAGGCAGCTTTATACATTTTTTTAGGATGTACCCTTATTTCTTTCACATCAAACGCTGAAGATACATCCAAGAGTACAAGCACGGGTACAACTACGGGCACAGGTACAAGTACAAGCACAACTACAAATACTAACGGTGCTGCATCCTCTGACAGCTCAATGGAAATATCCAAAGATAGCTGGTTAAAATCAGTAACCCCTTTATTGCCCGATCTCATTTGCAAAGGATTTGAAAATGACCCTCAGCTAAAAAAACGACTAGATGACATCAAAATGAACTATGATAAGTGCATCGCTGCAATTCCTGAAAGCGTCAGTAAATGCCAACAACAATTGTATGGAAGCATTCCTGATAAAATCAATAACGACAGTGCAGCTGTTTGGGGAAAATCACTTGGTGAATGTATTGGTAAAGATTTTGCACTAAAATATTTAATCCCTAAAAGCTAATGAAGGACTAACGAGCCGATAAATGCAAATAAGTTCGGTACCAGCATAATCCCCGGATTATAATCTCGTGTAATCCGGGTTATACCGAGTCAACCCTCCTCCCAATAATTAACTCCTGATTTCTTATTGAGAAATGCGACAAACTCTTGGTGCAATTCAAGCTCTTTAGTATCGGCGGACAAAACTATTGGGTTTGCTAACTGAAGTGCTGCAATTTCTTGGGGTCTGATTTTGGTAGAGATGGAAGCCTCTTCAACTTCTGCAAATAAACTGGTTTGACCACCGGTCATAGCCAGATAGACGTATGCAAGAATCTCCGCGTCGAGTAGCGCGCCATGAAGTTCGCGATTGAAGTGATCGATTCCAAATCGTTTGCATAAAGCATCTAAACTGTTTCGTTGTCCGGGGTATTTATCACGGGCTAGGACTAAGGTGTCAATAATTGTGCAAGAATCTTCTAATCTTTTGTTCCATTGGATGTGTTTAAATTCTGAATTTAAAAATCCGACGTCAAAAGGTGCGTTGTGAATTATGAGTTCAGCACCAACAATAAAACTCCAAAATTCGTCTGCTTTTTCTTCAAATAATGGTTTATCTTGTAAAAACTCATTACTAATTCCATGGACACGAAAGGCACCTTCATCAACCAGGCGTTGTGGATTAAGATAAACATGAAAATGTTTCCCTGTTAATTTTCTATCAAATAATTCCACGCAGCCAATTTCAATAACACGATGCCCCTGCTCATGCCCTATACCTGTAGTTTCAGTATCTAAAACAATCTGTCGCATGATTTACTCACTTAACTCTTCAATTGCTTGATTGGCCAATGCATCAACTAAATCATTTTCTACATGACCCGAATGCCCTTTTACCCAATGCCATTTTATTTGATGACGTGACGCCAATTCATCGAGTAATTTCCAAAGATCTGCATTTTTTACAGGTTCTTTTTTAGAGTTACGCCATCCATTGAGTTTCCAATTAACTAACCATTCAGTCATGCCTTGTCTCAAATATTGAGAGTCAGTATAAAGATTAACGATGCAGGGACGTTTTAAGGCTTCCAACCCCTTAATTGCCGCCATAAGCTCCATACGGTTATTGGTAGTATGTGCTTCACCACCATATAACGTTTTTTCCTGTCCCTTATAACGAAGTAATACGCCCCAACCACCAGGCCCTGGATTTCCTTTACATGCACCATCGGTATAAATTTCAATAGTCACTTTGATCCCTAATCTTAATTCCACAAATGCAAAAATGGGGTTTTAAATTCCTCATTCAAAATTTTTTGTTTGATTATGGAAATATCTGGTGCAAAAAAACGATCTGTATCATAGGGGGCTACATAAGAGCGTAAACGTTGATGAACATCTTCCAATAATGCAGATGATTTTAAAGGTTTATAAAATTCCACTCCTTGAGCAGCTGCTAGCAATTCGATGGCTAAAATAGTTGCCGTATTGTCATTCATATCATGCAATCTGCGGGCAGCACTGGTTGCCATAGAAACATGATCTTCTTGGTTCGCAGAAGTAGGAAGGCTATCCACTGAGTGGGGATGAGCAAGCGCCTTATTTTCACTAGCACAAGCCGCAGCAGTGACATGAGCAATCATAAATCCTGAATTCAATCCACTCTCTTTGATAAGGAAAGCGGGTAAACTACTAAAGTTTTTATCAATTAACAATGCAATACGCCGTTCGGAACTGGCTCCTATTTCAGCAATTGCCAAAGCAAGGTTGTCAGCGGCCATAGCTACAATTTCACCATGGAAATTGCCCCCTGAAATTATTTGCTCTTGCTCACTAAAGACGAGCGGGTTATCAGAAATTGCATTCACTTCTACTTGCAAGGTTTCTCTAACAAAACGAATTTGATGCAATATCGCTCCCATAATCTGTGGTTGGCATCTCAATGAATAGGGATCTTGAACACGCGAGCAGTGCAAATGGGCTGCACGGATCTCACTCCTGCTTAAAAGCTCACGGTAGCACTTTGCTACATCGTACTGGGCCCTATAACCACGAGCTTTTTGTATCCGCTCATCAAATGGAACATCACTGCCATTTGCCGCATCAACAGATAAGGCGCCCGCGATGAGTGCCGTTTCAAACAAACTTTCTGAGGCAAACAAGGCATTTAAAGCAATTGCGGTAGACACTTGCAGCCCATTTAGAAGCGCTAGACCTTCTTTTGCTTCCAACTCAACGGGTTTTAAACCCGCAATCTTCAGTCCCTCAAGAGCAGGAATAATTTTCCCTTGATAGCGTACTTCGCCAACACCGAGTAAGGGTAAAGACATATGCGCTAGAGGCGCTAAATCACCTGAAGCACCTACTGAGCCTTTAGAAGGGATACAAGGATAAACGTTATGGTTATATAAGGAAATCAACGCCTCGATCAGCTCCAGCCGCACGCCAGAATATCCTTGCGCTAAGTTATTTATTTTAAGCAGTAAAATTAATTTAACTATTTCATCAGAAAGTAACTCACCAGTACCACATGCATGGGACAGCACAATATTGCGTTGTAACTGTTTCAGGTTTTCTTCTGAAATGGTCTGATTTGCTAATGATCCAAAACCGGTATTGATCCCATAAACTGTTTTTTTTTCATGAATTACCTTTTTAACCGTTTGCCGTGATGCGTCAATCCGCTCAAATGCTTCTTTAGGAAGAGCACAAGGTAATTGCTGATTTAAAATATGTCTAATCGATTGCAAGTCCAACTGACCAGGTTGAAGAAGAAATGGCTCTTGCATTAACGTATCTCCTTAGAGTAAGTTGGAATTGCTCCCAATAGATCGCCATACCAACTACTATTTATAATATTGTGTCACCAATAACCACACCAAAAATCCAATCTACGCTTCCATGGGTAACCAGAGTGCATTTTCTTTAGCGCATTTTTTTGCAATTTCATAACCAGCATCAGCATGACGCATGACCCCAGTAGCAGGATCGTTATGGAGTACTCTTGCTAAACGCTGCGCTGCTTTTTCTGTTCCATCTGCAACAATCACCACTCCTGCATGTTGGGAAAATCCCATACCTACACCACCGCCATGATGAATGCTAACCCACGTTGCGCCACTTGCGCAATTTAATAAGGCATTGAGTAAAGGCCAATCAGATACAGCATCACTTCCATCCATCATCCCCTCGGTTTCACGATTAGGGCTTGCAACCGAACCTGAATCTAAATGATCACGGCCTATTACGATTGGTGCTTTAACAGCGCCTGTGCGGACCATTTCGTTAAAAGCCAGGGCGAGACGCGCTCGATCTTTTAGTCCAACCCAGCAGATGCGTGCGGGTAATCCCTGAAATGCGATTTTTTTCTTGGCCATATCCAACCAATTATGCAAGTGCTTATTATCTGGAATAAGTTTTTTCACCATTTCATCCGTTGCATAGATATCTTCGGGATCCCCGGATAAAGCAACCCATCTAAAAGGTCCTATTCCTTCACAAAATAAAGGGCGTATGTAAGCAGGTACAAATCCTTCAAATTTAAAAGCACTTTTCTCACCGGCTTCATAAGCCATTTGTCTTATGTTATTACCATAATCAAAAACAGGAATGCCTCTTTTTTGGAATTCAAGCATCGCATGTACTTGTAATGCCATAGATTCTTTTGCTGCTTTAACAACCTCATCAGGCGCTGACTTTCTCAATTGAGCCGCTTGCTCCAAAGTCCATCCAGCAGGCAGATAACCGTTTAATGGATCATGGGCACTGGTCTGGTCAGTTACTAATGCTGGAGAGGCTCCTCGTTGCACCAATTGAGGGAAAATTTCAGCAGCATTTCCTAAAATAGCAACGGAGATCGGCATCTTGTTCTGACAAGATTCGTTTATCCAGCTTAGGGCTTCTTCTAAATCCGTCGTGTAACGATCCAAGTATCTGGTTTTAATACGTTTTTCTATTCGTGAAAGGTCACATTCAACTGCCAATACACTGGCTCCAGCCATAGTTCCCGCTAGGGTTTGAGCACCACCCATCCCCCCTAAGCCACCGGTTAAAATCCAACGCCCTTCTAGATTTCCTGCGTAATGTTTACGCGCTGCAGCAACAAAAGTTTCGTAAGTCCCTTGCACAATCCCCTGTGAACCAATATAAATCCAGCTGCCGGCAGTCATCTGTCCGTACATCATTAAACCTTTTTTGTCTAATTCATTAAAATGTTCCCAGGTAGCCCAACGAGGAACCAAATTGGAATTAGCAATAAGCACCCGAGGTGCATCCTCATGTGTTGTAAAAACACCTACAGGTTTTCCCGATTGAATTAATAGTGTTTGCTGATCATCTAAGGTCTTTAGCACTTCAACAATCTTGTTGAAACACTCCCAGTTGCGAGCCGCTTTCCCTAAGCCGCCATAAACAATTAGAGAATCTGGGTCTTCTGCTACATCGGGGTCAAGATTATTGCACAACATGCGAAGTGCTGCCTCAGTAAGCCAACTTTTAGCTTGTTTCTCTTTGCCATGATTTGCTCTAATTACTCGATTTGACTTGTATTCTTCCATTAAGAATGCTCCATAATGAACTAAAAATAAATGCATCATACACTAGACCTATTTCAGCGCAAAGATACAATTTCAGTATTAGAAACACAGAGGAAAACAGCCTCATTTCTTTGCATGTGTTTTTAGTAATGGGATTCATAAGAATCCCCAAAAGACAGAGCCTTTTGACCATTAAAAGCACATATTGTCTACTAATACCTAAGCTTCTATGTTATACTTCGCCTTACGTTAACCAACCATGTAAGTACAGTGCATACCTCCTCTGAAAAACATCCAAAGTCACTCCGTATTTTTTTTGCCACTGAAATGTGGGAACGATATGGTTTTTATGTAGTTCAATCTCTTTTAGCACTTTATTTAGCCTTACATTTTAAATGGCCTGACAAACAAGTTTATGCCTTAGTAGGTTCGTTTACTGCATTGACTTATCTTTCCCCTGTAGTCGGAGGATGGATAGCCGACAAATTAATCGGTCAAAAAAGAGCTGTTTTACTTGGTGCGATTGTGCTCTTTTTAAGCTACTGCATCTTATCGTTAGTGGATAACACCACGATGCTTACGGCATCGCTGGCTGCGATTGCTGTAGGAACTGGCTTACTGAAGCCCAATATCTCTTCACTGTTGGGTAATGAATATCTAATGAGTTCTGCACGTCGTGAGAGTGGTTTTACCATTTTTTATATGGGAATTACCACCGGTATTATTTTAGGAACTACTCTGCCTAGTATTCTCAATGAGAATTTTGGTTGGGTCGCATCATTTACCAGCGCTGCAATTGGCATGGTGATTGCCTTTTTTGTATTTTTTTATGGGATCAAAAAATACAACATCCGAGATTATAATCCTTTTGTTTTTCAATATAAAAAGATCATTGCTGCTGCTGTACTCATCGTATTTCTGTGGTCATTATCTTTTTATATTCTCAATTCCCCACAATTAGCCAATATTATTTTTGGTCTGGTTGTCATATTCTCTGCCGGCTACATTTTATACTCAGTAAGCGGGGAAAATGCGAATCAATCGCGACAAACACTGGTCATTGGCTTATTGTGTATTATTTCGGTGGTATTTTGGTCCTTTTACTTTCAAATGTTTATGTCATTAACTCTGTTCATTTCGCGAGTTGTCGAACCCACATTTTTTGGTATCCAATTTCCGGCACCGTATTATGTGACCATTCAAAGTGTCGGCATGTTACTTGTAGGCTATTTTCTTGCAAAGAAAAATCCAAAACTTAACCTAATCGAACGTGGCTTAAGTATTGGAAAAAAGTTTCTGCTTGCTATATTTATCATCACTGCAGCCTATGCTGTGATTGCATTAGTCAGTAATTTCACTGACAAAAATGCCTTACTTTCCCCACTTTTAATCATCCCAGCTTATTTAATGTTTTCTTTAGCCGAGCTTCTTTTGTCTCCGGTAGGATTATCTGCAATTACTTTGTTAGCGGATAAGAATAAAGTAAGTACTTTGATGGGGATCTTTTTCGTTTCTTTAGGAATTGGTGGATTTTTATCAGGCAAGCTAGCCTCATTAACGGCGATACCTTCTGGTGAAACAAACATCACGGTACTAAAAACGCTCTACGCCGCTGCGTTTGCGCAACAACTGGGAATCCTGTTTATTGCGGCTTTATGCTGTTTGGTTTTGTTTGCAGTGATTAAATTTTTATTAACTCATGTGCACTTAACTGAATAATCCTATTTGGGGTGAAATAAAGAAGGCCCGTTTATTTCATCCCATCAATAAAAACAAGATGATGTTTCTTGATAATTCAATCAATTACATCTAAAAGAACAATACGAACGGTTTCAACCCTTTTTATATAGAGAAAATACTGCTATCATTCAGCGCTTTTTATAAATGATTCACTTACTTATGTCAGATCAAAATCCAATATTAACAAAACTATTACAACTACTTGATGATAACCAAGCCATTGACGTTAAGGTAATTGATGTTCGAAAGCAAACAACAATTACTGACTATATGATCATTGCTTCAGGACGTTCATCCCGCCATGTCAAAGCCATAGCGCAAAAAATGATGGAAGATATGAAGGCTTACGGCTCGCCTGCTATGAATTGTACCGGTTTGGAAACTGGTGATTGGGTTCTTATTGATTTTAGCGACTTCATAGTTCATGTCATGCAGCCTGAGTACCGACAATATTACAATCTAGAGGGTCTGTGGGAAGAACACTCCAAAGACTAAATATTTTGATTCATTCATTATGTTAAAAATTACTCTCATTACTTTAGGTAATAAAATGCCCGACTGGGTTACTGAAGGATCGAATGAGTATGCCAAACGCTTTAATGATGGGATTCAGCTAAAAATCATCGAGATCCCTCTAATTCGTCGCAGCAAATCATCGGACTTGTCGCGGATTATGGAAAAAGAGTCTGCTTTAATGAGAGAGGCTTTACCTAATAACGCACGAATTATTGCTTTAGAAATCGAAGGTAAGACGTTTAGTAGTGAAGAGTTAGCCCTTAAAATATCTCAGTTGAATCAAACAACCAGCCACCTCTGCTTTTTAATCGGTGGACCTGAAGGCCTTTCAAAAGACATTCTAAAATTATGCGATGAGCGTTGGTCTTTATCCAAACTCACCCTTCCTCATCCCCTAGTACGTATCGTATTACTCGAAACCTTATACAGAGCCTGGTCGATTATTAACAATCATCCTTATCATAAGTAGTAAGTGTAGCCTGAATGAATTCTTTATAAGCTTTAGGAAAAGATTTACCCCTCACCCTAACCCTCGCCCCGTTGGGGAGAGGGTTAGGGTGAGGGGTTTTTAAACAAAATTTCTTTATACTGGGCTACCCGTATTTTAAAATATGAATAAAACCTCATAATGCCAAGTTTCCACAGCGCTACACCCAGCTAGAATGCTAGTAAACATTCGGATTTTAAGTTACTATGCAAATCTTTGAGTCCTGCTTAACTGACTGTGCGTCAATGAGTTATCAATCTTTTAAAAATTACCGAACAGAATCCCTACACCAACTCTTTAGAATTAAATTGCTGGTAGCCTTTCTTATTATTTTATCTTTAATTCTTGTTTTAAGACTCGCTTTTCTACAAATTTCTGAATTCAAAAAATATCAAACACTCTCTTTAAAAAATCAAATGAGTGTTATTCCTATCGCCCCACCTAGAGGCGTAATTCTTGATAGAAATGGAGTATTGCTTGCAGAAAATATTCCTGTCTATGTTTTGGAAATTATTCCTGAACATGTCAAAAACATGGATAAAACGTTAATTGAACTACAAAAACTAATTCCTTCCATCTCTGAGGAAGATATAAAAAACTTTAAACGAACTCGAAAACAAAATCGATCCTTTGTCCCCATACCCATTAAGTTAAAATTAACTCAAGAAGAAGTCGCGCTTTTTGCTATAAATCAATATCATTTTCCAGGTGTCAGTATTAAGGCACGCCTGATGCGCCATTACCCTTTAGGCGAAATGACGGCACATGTTTTGGGTTATGTCGGTCGAATTAATATTGAGGAATTAAGGGCAGTCGATCCTACTAATTATCGGGCTACAAACTTTATTGGTAAGGCGGGTATCGAAAAATACTACGAGGATGTACTGCATGGCAAAGTTGGATACCAAATGGTAGAAACCGACGTCAGCGGACGGACACTCAGGGTCGTTGATAAAATTAATCCTCGTTCAGGAGCAAAACTCTATTTAAGTATCGATGTTAGACTCCAGCAAGCAGCATATGAGGCGCTAAAAGACAAACGAGGAGCCGTGGTCATGATTAACTCCAAAAATGGAGAAGTTTTGGCCATGGTGAGCTCTCCTAGTTTTGATCCTAATATTTTTGTAGGCGGGGTAAGTTCTAAAGATTATAAAAAACTCTCTAATACCTTACAAAGACCTTTATTCAATCGTGCGGTAAGGGGTGTCTACCCACCCGCCTCAACAATCAAACCATTTGTGGGTTTAGCAGGCTTAGATAAAGGTTTTATCACCACAGCAACAACCATTTATGATCCGGGAAGATATAAACTTCCCACGGCCAGCCACATTTACCGAGACTGGAAAAAAACAGGGCATGGAATGATTAATTTTAAACGTGCAATCACCGTATCTTGTGATACCTATTTTTACCAGCTAGGAAATAAAATGGGTATTTCCAATATCGAAGACATGCTTGTTAAATTTGGTTTAGGCCATTTAAGCCATATTGATCTTTATGAAGAGGCATCAGGAATTGTACCCAGCTTACGTTGGAAAAAACAAACTAAAGGAGTGCCCTGGTATCCTGGGGATACTTTAATCTCATCTATAGGTCAAGGTTTTATGCTGGCTACCCCCCTACAGATGGCTAATGCAACAGCCTCTTTAAGCCAGCATGGACAACGCTTTAGACCTCATTTATTGACGAAAACCGTGAACAGCGATAGTGGTGAGGTCAAACACTATAAACCTGTTGAAGAATACCCAATTTACCTGAAAGATGAAGCAAATTGGGATATTGTTGCAGATGCAATGCATAGTGTATTAACCAGTAATGAAGGTACAGGTTATCGCTTTGGACGTAATCCCCCCTACCCGGTTGCAGGAAAAACAGGTACCGCACAGGTATTTAGCGGTAGACAATATGAAAAAGCAAAATATGAGGACATCCCCGAAGCATTACGCGATAACTCCTTGTTTATTGCATTCACTCCGGTTGAAGAGCCTGAAATTGCACTTGCAGTTGTTGTTGAGAATGATGTTGCAGCCTCAACGGTTGCACGCAAAGTTCTCGATACTTACTATCAACTTTATCCGATGAAAACTCATGAACAGACGCCACAGTAAACCCGTTTATCGTTTTACCACCAAATCACTCCATTTAGATTTTCCTTTATTGGGGTTATTGCTCGTATTAATCAGTTTTGGCCTGTTAATATTATACAGCGCTTCCAATGCTAATTCAGGTATGATTTTACGACAATCCATGAGACTTATCTTTGCATCACTCATCATGATTGTGCTTGGTTTTATCCCGCCTCATAAATATAAAATATGGACTCCATGGATTTATAGCGTCGGGTTAACATTATTAATTGCAGTAATGCTCATGGGTAAAATTGGGAAGGGAGCGCAGCGCTGGCTTGAATTGGGCTTATTTCGCTTTCAGCCCTCTGAAATAATGAAACTGGCAGTCCCGATGATGGCCGCATGGTATTTCGACCGCCAGACTCGACCCAGTAGTTTTAAATCGCTTAGCATTGCCGGACTCATAATTTGTGTCCCCGCCCTTCTTATTGCCAAACAACCCGATTTAGGGACTGCAATTATGGTGGCTGCTGCTGGCTTATGTGTGGTATTTTTAGCTGGAATTCGTTTTAAGGTGATTTTATTACTTATGCTCCTGGTTGGCGCTGCGATTCCAGTGGTTTGGCATGTCATGCATGATTATCAAAAACAACGCGTTTATACACTGCTTGACCCAGAACAAGATCCCTTAGGGTCAGGGTATCATATTATACAGTCTAAAATTGCCATCGGCTCAGGGGGGCTTGCCGGCAAAGGTTGGCTGCAAGGAAGCCAATCACATCTTAACTTTTTACCTGAGCATGCGACCGATTTTATCTTTGCAGTAACTAGTGAAGAATTTGGATTCGCAGGAGGGTTCGCTATTATAGCCCTGATTGTTTTAATTTCCCTAAGAAGTCTAAATATCGCCTCAAATGCCCAAACGACTTATACTCGCCTCTTAGCAGCAAGTCTTGCGATGTCATTTTTTATGTCGGGTTTTGTAAATATTGGCATGGTTATGGGGATTATTCCAGTAGTGGGTATTCCTTTGCCTTTAGTCAGCTACGGTGGTACGGCAATGGTTACTTTTTTAGCGAGTTTCGGGATCTTAATGTCCATTAGCTCACACAAGATTTTATTCAATAGCTTACACTGATGTACCTTCATCCTGAGCGTAGGGAGCGATCTCCCATAGAATAGCACTGTGCTACTGCAGGGAGCTCCCTCTCTAAGCTCGGGATGACGGGGATTTCAGTGGTGAAAGACGCTGCACCACTCAGCCTCAGTTTATTTTTACAGCAATGCGGCAACTGGTTCAAAACTTCGACGATGAATCATGCACGGGCCAAGTCGATTTAATGCTTCCCGATGTGCCACTGTTGCATAACCCTTATGTCCAGCAAAACCATATCCGGGATAAATCGCATCAAGCGCTGTCATTTCCGCATCTCGGAATACTTTGGCAAGAATGGAAGCAGCACTAATTTCAGGAATCAAATCATCACCGTCCACAATTGCCTTACAGGGAATACTTAATTTGGGGAGATGTAAGCCATCAACTAATACTTGATCAGGCCGGATTGGCAAAGCTTCAACTGCTCGTTGAATTGCCAGCAATGTAGCATGATGAATATTCAACGTATCGATTTCATCCACTTCCGCCCTGCCAAATGCGTAAGCTAAGGCCTCTTCTTTTATTTGCGCAGCTAACAATTCCCGCTTTTTCGCACTCAATTTTTTTGAGTCGGCAAGCCCAGCTATAGGCTTTTTTAGAATAACTGCCGCAGTAACCACAGCACCTGCCAAAGGACCACGTCCTACTTCATCTACTCCAGCTATAAGCATAATATTTATCTCATTTTTAAATCAGTATAGTCTTGGGCTTTAAGGTCGGCTAATAATACTCTTTTAAAATTGATTTATCATCCTGGAAATGCGATCATTCGCACAAATAATTAACATATAGACATTGATGAGTAAAATTCGTTGCGCAGTAATTGGTGTAGGTTATTTAGGTAGATTTCACGCACAAAAATATAAACTCCTTCCAAATGCCGAGTTAATTGGGGTTTGCGATCTGAATCAGAAAGCATTAGACGGCGTATCACAAGAGTTGGATGTCCCAGGCTATAGCGATTATCGCGACTTATTTGGCAAGGTTGATGCAGTAAGCATTGCCGCCACGACCAATAAGCATTTTGAAATTGCCAAAGCATTCTTGGAACATGGCATCCATGTATTAATTGAAAAGCCAATCACTGAAACAATAACTCAGGCCGAGGAATTAATTCATCTTGCCAAGAAAAACCATGTAAAATTGCAAGTAGGACATCTCGAACGCTTTAACTCTGCACGACTCGCTTTGGATGAATATTTAGATACGCCTTTATTTATTCAATCAGAACGTTTAGCTCCATTTAATCCTCGTGGTGCTGATGTTAACGTGATTCTTGATATAATGATTCATGACATCGATTTAATTCAAAATATAGTAAAAAGCCCCATTGCCTCAATCCAAGCCCATGGGACACCCGTAATTACTCAAGCAATCGATATTGCCAACGCACATATTACATTTGCTAACCAGTGCGTCGCCAATATTACGGCGAGTCGAGTGAGCTTTAAGACAGAACGTAGGACAAGAATCTTTCAGCCTAATTCGTATCTTTCAATCGATTATCAGCACAAAAAATTTGCCGTTTTTAAAAAAGGAGAGGGTGAACTATTTCCTGGTGTTCCTGATATCATTCGTGATGAAAAAGAATTTGAAAAGAGTGACGCTTTGCTTGAAGAAATAAAATCGTTCATCAAGTGCATTGAAGAGGACAGTATTCCTTTGGTTACTGGTGAAGATGGCCGTCTTGCGCTTGAAACCGCTGAGACCATTACCTCGCTCATCCACAATAATTTAATAGAACGACATGCAAAAATCTAAACGAGTTGTCATTATTGCTGGTGAAGAATCAGGTGATGTTCATGCATCCGTTTTAATTCGGCAATTAAAAGCCACCTATCCTGATATTGAGATTAGTGGGATTGGTGGTCAACATATGCAAGAAGCCGGAGCGCACGTAATTTCTGATTTAGCCCGCTTTGGTGTAACAGGACTTACAGCTGTTATTCGTCACCTTAATGTAATCCGCAAGGCATTTATCGCCATTAAAAAACATTTAAATCAACAAAAACCAGATTTACTTATTCTTGTCGATTACCCAGGCTTTAATTTGAGGCTGGCTAAATATGCAAAGCAAAAATTAGGTCTTAAAATTCTTTATTACATAAGCCCACAAATTTGGGCGTGGAAAGCAAATCGTATTCATCTAATCAAGAAATGCGTTGACCACATGGCAGTTATATTGCCTTTTGAAAAAACTATATACGAAAAAGCCGAAGTTCCAGTCAATTTTGTTGGCCATCCTTTGGTAGAAAAAATAACATCTGTAGACAGCAGCCAAGCGCAACGAAACGCTCTAGGCCTGCCCCAGGATGCACACATTTTTGCGCTTCTTCCTGGAAGTCGTACAAACGAAATCAAATATCATATGCCCATCCTGCGTGATACCGCTCAAATTTTGCAGCAACGTTATCCTAACTTACATTTTGTAATCCCTATTGCCGATACAATTAATCCAGATACGATTAAACATTATTTTTCGGATATGCAGCTATCGATTAGCTTTGTCCAAGGTAAAGCAATAAATTGTATGGCTGCTGCGGATTTCATCATAGTTGCTTCAGGTACGGCCTCTCTTGAGTGTGCCTTATTAGAAAAACCTATGTGTATTATTTATAAATCCTCTTTTCTATCTTACGTATTGGCGATGAGATTTATTCGCGTCAAATTTTTTGGTCTGTGTAATCTTTTGGCGAACAAAATGATTGTGCCAGAGTTTTTACAATACGACTGTAATGCTCATGAATTAACTCGCTATATTGATCATTTTTATAATGATCCCGAGCAACCTACAAAAATGATTTCGCAATTAACCAAGGTAAAGAAATCATTGTCCTCTGAAAAATCTGATCGCTCATTATTTAGTCTTGTGGTGGATGAATTGCTCGAAAATAATGCATAGTTTTCTCTTAAAGATATAGAATATCAATTATCCTTCATGTACAATTAATTTTGCTTTCATTTTAAATGTTAGCAATTGGAATGTGTGATTTAATTAATAATAAGGAAGTTAAGATGACTGTCATTGAAACACCTGATACTACTCTAAACATGACTAAACAAGACCAAGGTCTACAAGATTTAGTCTACAATCTAGTCACTCGTTTTCTTGCTGAAAACAAGACCAAAAACATCGATGATCTTTACGACATGATATTATCTGAGGTTGAGCCTCCATTACTGCAAGCAGTTATGGAAAAACGTCGTGGCAATCAACTGCAAGCTGCTAAGATGCTAGGTATTAGCCGTGGCACAATCCGTAAGAAACTGCAAAGATATTTTGGAACTAAATATTTTCGCTTAACTGATGAATAATAAATATTAATTATGCTAAAAAGGCTCGAATATCGAGCCTTTTTTTTGCAGTAGGTAAACCAGCTTTTAAGGATTTGTAATGAAAAAAATAATCTATCTAACCCCTCTAATTGGCTTACTATTAGCTTCCTGTGTCACTGATAAACCGGATGTCATTGCAGATGATGCAGGTAACTTACATTACACAACGCCCTATCAAGACGATAAACGTGGTCGCACAGCTTTTCCTGTGAAACGAGATGTTCAAGGAAAAAAACTCTTTGTTTTTGATCCCAAAGCTTATGCATGGGCAGCTTATGATGCGCAAGGAAACAGAGTAATGACCGGTAGTGCCTCTGGCGGAATGGATTATTGTGATGACATTCATGAATCATGTAGAACAGTTACAGGAACCTTCCATGTATTCAATAAAAAAGGAGCTGACTGTAAATCCAATGAATATCCTATTGCTCGTGATGGCCATGTGATAGGTGGAGCCAAAATGCCTTATTGCATGCATTTCCATGACGGTTATGCAATTCATGCGGCTTATGAAGTACCTAAATACAACAGCAGCCATGGCTGTATTCGTGTTTTACCTGGGGCGGCAAAATGGCTTAATGAAAATTTCATTGATGTAGGAACCACGGTATTAGTACTCCCCTACGCATAATCACCACATAATCCTGGGAAAACTGTAAAAAGAGACATTTCCCAGGATTTTATAGAAAGATAAACAGCATAGTACGCTAGAGCTTGCCAAGAGAGTAAAATAAAAAAATATGGGAAAATCACATCAGATTGTTGCCTGTATTCAATGCAGCCTCTTGAGTAGATTTCTCATAACAACAATGATACTTATCAGCAGTGAGATGAACATCGTTTTTGGCCTGTTAAATTTTAATATGCGAATCAAAGTTTGGCCGTGCGATAACAGTCCCACCCTCCGGTATCACTTTAAATTCAAACAACTACTATTGAGGTATTATTGGTTCATACAAAAAAGAGATTTAATCGCTTGCCCAGTTTCCCCCATAGTTTTGAACAAAACATTTTGCTCTTCCATTTTTCGCACACAAAAATTTAGTCTTTTTTTAAACTCACCCGATTCATCATGCAATTCCTGCCTGATCTTTTGTATCAGTAAATATATTTCTAAATCAGTACTACTTTTATTTGTGTCTAAGAAGGAAATCAACTTCTTTGCATCAGCCAAGTGTGTTTTTCTTGTCAGCACATTAAATCCATAAGGTATATAATCATGCATTATCGACTTAACATTATCTCTGATAGATAAATCTTGATCCCAAGAAAATGCAGAGGAGAACAATAATCCTTTTGTAAACATATTAACTCCTTTTAAATATACAATCTGTATTTTATTTAAAATACTTGATCTGTATTTCCTTGTAAATATCTATTTTAAAAGCAAGGACATTTGCCCTACTGGCCGAGAAGCAGCGGTGATTTTACTCGTCATTTTGAAAGAAACTCTCAATACAAAAGTACAACAATCAAGAGTTTAATTGGAACAGAACAATAGAGCCTGGATTCAACGACGATGTACCCAGGCTAAAGAAATTATCTCTATACCGCCGTTGAAACCAAAAGCTTATTGACTCGATTGACAAAATCCGCTGGATTATCTAGTTGACCGCCCTCAGCTAAAACGGCTTGTTCAAACAACATGGTAACCCATAGCTTAAACAAATCATCATCCTGAATATCATGTAAGCGTTTAATTAATGCATGATCTGGATTAATTTCGAAAACAGGTTTGCTCGTAGGTACTTGTTGACCAGCAGCCTGGAGAATACGTTGCATTTCCAAGCCCATATCTTGCTCATCAGCAACCACACAAGCAGGTGAATCAGTTAACCTGTTTGTAACCATGACATCCTTTACTTGCGTCTCTAAGACTTGCTTAATATGTTTTAACAAAGGCTCAAGCGTTTTCTCTTGTTCTTTGATTTGTTCACTTGATTCATCGTTTAATTCCACTTTACCTTTGGAGATAGACTGAAGTTTCTTGCCAGCATATTCACTCAAATAGCCAACCAACCACTCATCCACTTTGTCGCTGAGTAATAACACCTCAATTCCTTTTTTCCTAAAAATTTCTAAATGAGGGCTGTTCTTAGCCGCATTGTAGCTTGAGGCAGTAATATAATAAATCTTATCCTGGCCTTCTTTCATACGACTTATATACTCATCCAAAGTCACATCTTGCTTCTCAGAGTCGTTTGCAGTTGTCGCAAATCGTAGTAATTTAGCAATCGCTTCTTTATTGGTAAAATCTTCAATGGGTCCTTCTTTCAAGACCAAACCAAATTCATTCCAAAACTTTTGATACGTTTCTTTATCCTGGGTACTCATTTTTTCAAGCATGGATAAAACACGTTTGGTACATGCAGAACGTATGCTCTCTACTTGCTTGTTGTCTTGTAAAATTTCTCGGGAGACATTCAGTGGTAAATCGCTTGCATCAACAATACCTTTAACAAAACGCAGATAACGAGGTAAAAATTGAGTGGCGTCATCCATAATAAAAACACGTTTCACATAAAGTTTTAAGCCATGCTTCACTTCATGTTGCCACAAGTCAAACGGTGCATGCCCAGGAATGTACAGTAAAGAAATATAATCATTCTTTCCTTCAACATGGTTATGTGACCAAATAAGTGGATCCTGGAAATCATGGGAAATGTGCTTATAGAGTTGTTTGTACTCTTCATCAGTAATGTCTGATTTTTGCATTGTCCATAAGGCAGTTGCCTTATTTACAGTTTCATATTCATTGGATTCTTTATCATCCTGAGATATTTTCTTCATCTCGATAGGCCAGCAAATATGGTCTGAATATTTACTGATAATACTTCGTATACGCCAATTACTCAGGAACTCATCATCATCTTTTTTGATATGTAAAGTAACTTCGGTGCCGCGTGTTGCTTTATTTTCAGTACCAATGGTAAATTCACCTTCACCATTAGACTCCCAAACGATTCCATCTTCAGGCTTCATCCCGGCTCGTCGGCTTTTTACGGTTACTTTATCTGCAACAATAAATGCGGAATAAAATCCTACACCGAATTGTCCAATCAACTGTGAATCTTTTGCACTTTCACCCGTTAAATGGCTCATGAATTCTTTAGTACCTGATTTCGCAATGGTCCCTAAATTCTCCACTGCCTCATCCCAGCTTAAACCGATACCATTATCCTTAATCGTTATCGTTTTTAGTTTCTCATTAACCTCGACGGTAATTTTTAAATCGGAATCATTTTCATAAAGTGTGTTGTTTGATAAAGCCAAAAATCGCAATTTGTCTAATGCATCGGAAGCATTAGAAATTAATTCACGTAAAAATATTTCTTTGTTGCTATAAAGCGAGTGCACTACCAAATGCAACATCTGCTTTACTTCTGTTTGAAAGCCCATAGTTTGTTGCTTATTCGACATTTACCTAATCTCCTTGTTACACATTTTATGATGATGTTTCTCATATAGGGTTTCAGTTAATAAATTTCAAGGGGGAAATGAAATGAAATTATCATTTGAGCTCATAAGGGCTGCTGACAATTCAACAACCCCCTAATAATTAAATCCAGGCATGGTTAATGTGCCACCAGAATGAATGATTAAGGCATTACCCTTTAAGTGTTGGGTTTCGATGTATTTCCTTGACTCATAGAAGAGTTTTGCTGCATAGATTGGATCAACCAAAATGCCCTCTTCTCGGGCCACACGTCTGACTTCATTTTTAATGGTTTGATTTACAGAACCAAAAGCCTTCGCTGTCGTTGGATAAAAGCAAAAAAAATGTTCGGGAATGAATCCAATCCATTGCTTCAACTTACAGCGAAATATTGATTCGCTATCCGCGAGTAACAATACATGAACATGTGCCGGATGATGGGAGCGATTTAATCCATTTAACAGTCCAGCCGCAGAAAAACCTGTACCGGCATCAATAAAAATATGTTGAAATTTAAAACCTAAAGTTTGTTCGTTTAGAATAATATCATCAGCAAGGGTCAATGCCCCACTCATTGCCTCGGGAACACTTGCTCCTTCTTGTAAAACAAACCCTTTTTCCCTTAAGCTGAGTAGATGATGATATGCCAATTCATTAACTTGTGACCACTGATCGCGACTAATCCAAACAATTTCATGCTCGTCAAGAAATAGACGACTTAATTTATAATTTCCCTGCAGATCTAATTTCCAAGGTTTAATTAGAAAAGCAGTCACTTTTAAATGAAACTCTCTAGCCAATTGCAAAGCAGCAAGTAAATTATTGGATTGTGGTCCAGCAATTATAATTAAATGCTGTATCCCCTGCTCGATTAAAAAAGGGAAAAGGCTGGCATACTTACGCAGCTTTGAACCACTAATCCCACACCCTAACTCATCATCCCGCTTGACATAGCAATTCACTTCATCATTAGGAAAATGATTTAAACGATGTACTCGACTGGATAAATTCCACATAGATTAAATATCAAATTATATTGGTAGCCTGTGTCAATTGCAGGCTGGATTATACGCTAATCCCCGCTTCAAAGCTGGATTTGCTTTGGGTTGGACCAAGGCTAACCTTCACCGGACCTGCCTGGAAGCAATTTGGATCCATGATTTTTTTAATGGGTATCTCTTACAAAATCAAAATGCTGATCAGTTGAAGTCGGCTCATGAAATTTATAACCTAACTCATTAAACTGCTTCAGATGAGTCAAATCATCCAATTGATTTTGCATCAGAAATTTTGCCATCGTCCCGCGAGCTTTTTTAGCATGGATACCAATCATTTTCAGTTGTTCATTCTTTTTTTCATAAAAATTGATGGTAACAATAGGATAATCTAATCCCTTTTCATCCACGGCTTTAAAATACTCGGTAGAAGCAAGATTAATCAAAACAGGATTCTTTTGATTTGCTAATTGTTGATTGAGTGAATGAGTCACTGTTCCCTGCCAAAAATCATATAAATTTTTGCCCGCAGGATTCTCCAAACGCACGCCCATTTCAAGCCTATAGGGCTGAATACTATCCAAGGGCTTCAATAAGCCATAAAGACCAGATAATATTCGCAAGTGATTTTGTGAATAGTCCACAGTCTTTTGTTCCCAACTGGCAGCTTTTAAACCTTGATAAACATCCCCCTGAAATAAAAATAAAGCGGGATATGAGTGTGACCGCTCTTTTTCTTCTAAATCAAAAGATTGATAACGATTGTAATTTAATTCAGCCAAATCTTTAGACAAATCCATCAAGGCAGCTATCTCGTTAGCTGATTTCGTTTTCATCAGTTTCACAAGAATACTTGTTTTATCCGCAAATGTTGGTTCGGATGTAGTTCCAGTATATGGCTTAAAACTATTTAATAATTTTTTTGCTGGTGATAATAAAATTAACATAATTAATCCCCCAATTTAGGGTCTGTTTTACAATGCGTTATCTTGAACCACAATAGAGCACTACAAACAAACTAACGAGCTCCACCTCCAGGAACCATTCCTACCCGTGGTCTAAAAACATAAATAGTTATTGGATCGCTTGTTTCAATCACATTTTCATCTGCATCCAAAACTTGGACTGCCAAAGTATGGGTGCCTCGATACATACCATTTATTTCAAACACAGGATTTCTTTGCGGTTCGCCAAGGGCACCGTTATCGTATAACAACTGTAATTTATCTCCAGGAAATAATTCTGGTTCTACTTCTACAGTCACCGCTACAAAACCCTGATTATTACGAATGGTTGTGCCCGATTGAGGCTGAGCAATCGCTAATTTTGTATAAGTATGCTTTAACTTTACCGTGTGATCCTCATGTTCTGATGAGGGTGGTGCTGGAGAAGTTGACGGGGTTGGTGATGAAAAACTTTGTGCATCAGGAATCGTTACAATTACAGCGCCCTCATGCGGAGTATCACTGAAATGAACATTACCCTGACTGTCAGTCCATTTGTAGATTTGCGCATAAGATGCGCAAATCACTATCATCAATGATAGAAAAACAAAAAATTTATTCATCACCATTTATTCCTAAAGGCTGTAATATAACTCAAATTCATAAGGATGAGTCAAACTTCTTATTTTACTAATTTCCTCTTCCTTCATGCTGATGTAGTTATTAATGAAATCTTGAGTAAATACATCACCTTGGATCAAGAAATCATGATCCATCTTCAGATTTTCCATAGATTGTTCCAAAGAAGCACATACTGTGGGTACGTCAACAAGCTCTTCTGGTGGTAAATCATAGAGATCTTTATCCATTGCATGGCCTGGATGAATTTTTCGTTGAATCCCATCCAAACCCGCCATCATCATAGCGGCAAATGCTAAGTATGGGTTTGCTGTAGGATCAGGGAAACGTACCTCAATACGACGCGCCTTAGGATTGTTCACATGAGGAATACGAATCGCAGCAGATCGATTTCTTGCAGAATAAGCTAAGAGAACTGGCGCTTCAAAGCCAGGTACTAACCGCTTGTAACTGTTGGTTGATGGATTGGTGAAGGCGTTTAATGCACGGGCATGCTTGATGATTCCACCGATGTAATAAAGCGCGGTTTCTGAAAGCCCAGCATATTGATCGCCAGAAAACAAATTCACGCCATCTTTAGTTAACGATTGATGACAGTGCATCCCGCTTCCATTATCACCAACCAGAGGTTTAGGCATAAAAGTAGCTGTTTTCCCATAATTATGGGCTACATTATGGACTACATATTTTAAAATCTGCAATTCATCTGCTTTCTTGGTCAATGTATTAAACCGAGTAGCAATTTCGCATTGGTTTGCCGTGGCCACTTCATGATGATGTGCTTCAACTACCATTCCCAAGGATTCAAGAGTGAGACACATTGCAGAACGCATATCATGGGAGGAGTCTACTGGAGGAACAGGAAAATACCCGCCTTTTATTGGGGGACGATGACCAATATTTCCACCTTCTAACTCTTTTCCTGAATACCATTGTGCTTCTTCTGAATCGATTTTATAAAAAGCACCACCAATGGTTGTTTCCCACTGTACGCTGTCAAAAACAAAAAATTCTGGTTCAGGTCCAAAAAGCGCGGTATCTGCAATACCAGTAGATTGCAAATAAGCTTCAGCACGCAAAGCCAGTGATCGAGGACAACGCTCGTATCCCATCATGGTTTTAGGATCAACTACATTACATCGGATAAATAGTGTATTGTCTTGAAAAAAAGGGTCCAGTTTGGTTGTTTCCAAATCAGGCATAAGAGCCAAATCAGATTGATGTATTTTTTGCCAACCCTTAAAGGAAGACCCATCAATCATTTTTCCATTTTCAATAAAATCGTCATCTACAGCTGAAACAGGAATGGTAATATGCTGTTCCTTGCCACGGATATCGGTAAATCGCAGATCAATTAATTTGACATCATGTTCTTTAATAGCCTCTTGTACTGTATTTTTGCTCATTATTGCTCTCCAGGATAGTCTGGGTATATAGTGTACCTTAAGTGACTTATTAAACCCAATAGATTACACTCTATGTTTTCACATAAACCATAAAAAATTATGGGTGCTTATCAATATCAGGCGCTTCAAAAAAGCGGCAACGCAACCAAAGGGGTACTGGAAGCTGATTCTGAACGTCATGCGCGCCAACTTTTAAGGGATCAAGGACTAATTCCAACCCAAATCCGCGTACTAACCCAGCAACGTTCAGGGAGCAATGCCAAAGGCAAAATTTCTGCTGCTGATCTTGCCCTATTCACACGTCAATTAGCTACATTGCTCGCTGCAGGCATTCCCGTCGAAGAATCGTTGCGTGGGGTCAGTGAGCAAACAGAAAAAGACAAAGTCAGAGAACTGATTATTGGGGTTCGCGCCAAAGTGCTTGAAGGTTATGGATTGGCACAAGCTATGGGGCAATTTCCACAGGCATTCCCCGAATTGTATCGAGCGACTGTGGGTGCCGGTGAGCAAACTGGGCACCTTGATGTGGTTTTAGAAAAGTTAGCCGATTATACTGAAAATCAACAGCAAACCCGCCAAAAAGTTCAGCAAGCATTGATTTATCCATTCATCATGATCCTGGTTTCAATTGCTATTATTTGCTTTTTGCTCAGTTTTGTAGTTCCTAAAATCATCGAAGTCTTCACCAGTGGAGGACAAACGCTCCCTGAAATGACACTCGTATTGATTCATATTAGCCACTTCATTAAAGATTATGGCCTCTATACTTTGCTAGGCATTATTCTGATTTTTATTGGCTTTAAAAAAAGTCTTGCCAATGAAAAAATTAAACTATTTTGGCATCGATTCTTATTGAAATTACCCATCGTTTCATATTTAGTTAAAACAGTTAATGTTTCGCGTTATATTCATACTTTTGGTATACTTTTCGCAGCTGGTGTGAGCGTTCTGGAAACAATGCGTGTTGCAGCGAGTCTAGTAACGAATATCGTTATGCGACAAGCTTTTGATGCTGCTGCGGTTAAAGTTAGGGAAGGATGTGGTATTAATGAGGCGTTGAAAGAAACAGGTTATATTAGCCCCATGGCAATCCATTTAATTGCCAGCGGTGAGAAAAGTGGCCAATTATCAAATATGATGGAACGCGCGGCAGTCCATCTGGATAATGAAGTAAAACGAATCATTGATACTTCCCTGACATTACTAGAGCCGATGGTGATTTTGTTTATGGGTGCAATTGTTTTGTTTATTGTGCTGGCTACGTTATTACCTATTTTCTCAATGGAACAATTAATTACTTAAAGTTACAATCAGTCTGCATTTAAATTGGAGTAAAAATGAATCGACAAAAAGGTTTCTCATTAATTGAAATCATGGTGGTAGTTGTTATATTAGGTATCCTGGCTTCTATAGTTGTACCTAAAATTATGGGTCGTCCCGATGAGGCACGAAAGGTAAAGGCGAAACAAGACGTACTCGCAATACAAAATGCTCTCGATCTCTATAAGCTTGATAATGGTAATTACCCAACCACCGATCAAGGCTTGATGGCGCTTGTTGAGAAACCCACCTCAAATCCCACACCGAGTAATTGGAAACAATATCTTAAGTCACTACCCAAAGATCCATGGGGCCGAGATTATCTTTATTTAAATCCTGGTCAACATGGTGATGTCGATGTATTTACCTACGGTGCTGAAGGACAACCTGGAGGTACGGGTATTAATGCCGAAATTGGTAATTGGGATGAGAAAAAATAGATATAATCGAGGTTTTACCCTGATTGAAATCTTAATTGTTTTAGTGATTATAGGCATCACTTTTGGTTTTGCCTTAATCGCTTTTGGTGATTTCGGTGAAAATCGACGTATCTTGTTTTCTGTAGAACAATTAGCTAATACACTTCGTTTAGCTCAGCAACAGGCTATTTTGGAAACCAGCACCCTTGGTTTGCGTATTGATAATGTCAGTTATCAGGTCCTGCAACTCAACAACGCTCTATGGAAGCCCATTTCCGATAAAGGAGTGTTTAAAATGACTTATTTTCCGCAAAACTCGCATATTACTCTGAAAACCAATTACGCTACCCCACCAGGAACCCCTGCCATTATTATTTCTGCCTCTGGTGATATGACCCCTTTTACTTTGAATTTTGGCAGCAAACAAGACCCTAACTTAGCATCACTGATTGGTAAGCGGAATGGCGTGTTACAACTTAATTTGGTGCCCACTAAATGAGAGCTCAAAGCCGCAAATCAGGTTTCACACTAATCGAAGTATTATTAGCACTTTCTATAATAGCGATTGCATTAACTGCGCTTTTGAAAGCAATATCCCAAAATGTAGAAACAACTCGTCGTGTTAAAGAAAAGACCGTAAGTCATTGGATCGCTATGCAAGGGGTAGCCATGATTCAACTCAATTTATTGCAGATGAATCAAAGCCAGGAAACCACCCAGGATACAACGATGTTAAATGAGCACTGGTACTGGCGAGCCAGTGTAAGTTCCACGCCACAAAAGAACATTCAAAAAATTATTATTTCAGTGAGTACTGAAAAATCAGGACCTTTTAGAGAGGAACTGCAAGCATTCCGGTATGTATCATGAAAAAAAATACCCCATCTGCAACGCTGAATGGTTTTACACTCATTGAGATTTTAATCGCGCTTGCCGTGTTTGCCATTCTGGCAACAATTACTTCGTCCGTTTTGTATAACGCATTCACAACACGCGCTCGAGTCAATGAACAAAGTGAACGCTTAAATGAACTGCAACTTGCGATAAGCCTTATTCAGCAGGATACAAGTCAAATAGTGGAGCGCCCCATTCGCAGTAATGACATGCAATTGGCACCGGCTTTTGTAGGACAAACACACTCTCTAGAATTCACTCGTGATGGAGATGTAAATCCAGGTAGTCTTGAAAAACGCAGCACGCTAAAGCGAGTTGCTTATCTTTGTCAACAAGGAACGTTAATCCGAAGAACTTGGAGTACTCTCGATAGAATGAATCAAGATATCTATGAGGATAAACCGTTACTGAATCGCCTTTCTAATTGTCATTTTGGTTATTTAAATCAAAATTTACAAGTACTGCCTGAATGGAGGGAACAGGCTGTAGCCCTAAACCAGCGTAAAGAGCCTTTCCCCAAAGCCATACAAGTTAATATGACTTTGCAAGACCAGGGCGAGATCAATTTACTTTTTATTGTACCGGGTGCAGTTTATGCAGCAGGCTAAAAAGATAAAAGGTAGTGCCCTACTCACCGCTCTATTTATTATGACTCTAGTTGCCATTGTAGCCACTGCAATGAGCACCAAAGTGCAATTAGATATTTACCGTACTCGGCTGATAATCACTCACGATAGGCTTTATCTTGCTTCACAAGCAGTTACTTTTTGGGGGCTAGGTCAATTAGCCGATAAAAAAAATAAATTGATTAAAGCAACTCCCCAAGGAATTGTCAGTCTCTATCCCGCGGATATGGAAAATATCTATAGCAACGTCGCGGTAAAGGGGGCACTTTATGATTTACAAGCTCAATACAATATTAATAATTTAGGAAATCGAAAATCGATGTTAGGTTTTATAAACCTTATCGGAACTGCCATACCACAGAATAGTGAGTCAGAAAAAGTGAAATTAGCCTTAGCAATTAATGATTGGCTCTCTGCTTATGACCTCGCGCGGGGTAAGGACAATTATTTATCTTATTATGTCAACCAAAAACCGCCCTACTACCCCAGCCATCAACTGATGAGCAGTAAGTCCGAATTGCGTCTGATTAAAGATGTGAGTGCGCCGCTTTATTTATCCTTAGAACCTTTAGTTACCGCATTACCTGAAACTACACCCATTAACATCAATACTGCCCCAATAAAAGTACTCAAATCACTAAGCAGCGGCATGAAGGAAGAACAACTCAATGAATTAATCAAGATAAGAAAAGAAAGTGGGATTAAAGACTTAGAAAAAATCTCGGAATTACTCAAAAAACTTGACATAGCTACTGATCAGATAACTTTAGAGAGCTCTTACTTTCTCGGTGTCGCTTATGCTACGAGCGATAATCTAAATCTTACCGTATTTACTTTATTTAAAAGAACCAAAGATAAAAATGAAAAAATATCGGTGAATGTGCTTCGACAAACTTTCAATGTGTACTAGGACCACTTTATCGTATGAGTTGACGACGAACAATCTGCTGTGACTCAGGTAAGCTCTTGACGACCCTTCACCCAGTTCGTGATGTCGTTTGCCTCAGAGGAATTGAGGGGGAAGAATCAGCTGGTTTGAACCTATTTTAATAAAACTGATACCGCCCATTGGAGAGCCCTTACTCTGTTGTTAGTAACACATTGTTGTAAACAATGCTATTCTTCTTTTTGAGGTATCTTAAAATTATTGTTTTGAATAATTTCTTTGGCTAAATCGTTACCTGCTTTAACGTCTGCATCGGAGAGTTTATTTTTCAACATCTTCAGCTCTTTTATTGCTTCCTCATTTTTATTTTGTGCTGCAATTTTAAACAAGGCATACGCTTTAATCCAATCTTTATCGACACCCAATCCCGCAAGGTACATATAGCCTAATTTAGCCTGCCCAACAGGATTTCCCTGTGCGGCAGACTTGGTAAACCAGTATGCAGCTTGTTGGTAATCTTTATCAATTCCTGTTCCAGTGAGGAGTAATTGCCCAATTTCAGCTTGTGCCTCAGGTTGACCACTAAGTGCCGCAGCTTGGTACCAGTATGCGGCTTTTTCTGGATTGGCTTCAACACCATATCCTTTAAGATAGTAGTAAGCCAAATAAGTCTCTGCTTTGACGTGTCCTTGATTAGCTGCTTGGGAAAACCAGTAAAATGCTAATTTGTCGTCTTGGGCAACACCTGATTGTTGTCCAGTATACAAAAGACCAAGACTATACTCGGCACGAACATCTCCCTGATCCGCGGCCTTTTGATACCAATATAAGGCCTTGTTAACATCTTTGGCTGTTCCTTCACCAACAATATAGGCATAAGCAAGATTCACCTGCGCTTTACTGTATCCTTGTTTTGCAGATTTTTCGAACCATTCGAATGCACTCTTTTTATTTTGTTTCACACCATCACCAGTCACATACATTAGACCGATATTTCTTTGCGCAATCGCATTTCCTTGCATGGCGGACTTCATGTACCATTTAAACGCTTCTGGAAAATTTTGCTTTACTCCTTGGCCTAGGTCATACATAAAGCCCAGACTGAGTTGTGCTAACGGATTATTTTTATCTGCTGATTTTTGATACCAACTGATGGCTTCAGTATAATTTTTAGTTATACCTTCACCGTATTGGTTCATACGACCAATTAAATACATCGACTCCGGATTTCCATCCCTTGCGGACTTCATTAAATAGGGATAAGCAGTGGAGTAATCTCCATTTTGATATGCTGCAAAACCAACAATCTCTTCACCTGCAAAAGCAGTATTCACTACCAGCAATGCTGCTAAAATGACCCTGCGCATGCCGACTCCAATTCAATCCTCTTATCTAAAGCGTAGAATAAAGAATCAACAAAGCAAGTTCACCACCTTGATTAAAAACATGATATTCTTTGAATATTGCTGAAAGAATCGACTCACAAACGATGCGAGATCCAAAAACTTTTGATTATATAAAATACTTTATCAAACGATTTGTACGTTATCTGTTAGTGGGTACCTTTGCAGGATGTGTCACGTTTTTTCCTCTGTTTTTGACGATTATCCTGCCTTTCTTAATTCAGTTGAGTGGTGTACTTGCACTCCATGATTTGGTTATTGCAAAAAAAACAGGCGAATTTTTACCCTCTTTTACCCCTATGTATGCCTATTTACTCAGCTGGACTTTTACCCTTGCTATTGGATTGTTTCTTTTCGTTTTACTCTATTTAGCCATGACGGGTGCACTATGAAAAATAATATGCAACTAATTCACTTTGGCTTAAAGAGATTTTTTCGCTATTTTTTGATTGGAATAATTTGTGGTGTGACACTGATGCAATTCGGTGGTTTTCCAATTGTTTTCCCAGCTTTAATCTTATTCAGCATTATTTTATCAATCGATGATGTGGGTCGACACAAACAATCGGAATATTATCCGCCCACATTTTGTCTATCCTATTGGGTTATTTGTATTTTTGCGCTCTTTTTGGATGGGATCGTCTATTATTCTAAGCTCATGTGATTCAGTCGCGAAAAACACAGATCCCTGCCGGAACGCAAGGATCTGAATGACCTTTTACTTTCCTGCAATCATCATTTTTTCAATTAATACAGAGCCACATCGTGTTGCAATATTGGGATTAATATCGCTGCCCACTGCAAGAATGGCTTTGAACATCTCTTTTAAATTCCCTGCAATAGTTATTTCATCAACTGGGTATTGGATTTCACCCTCTTCAACCCAATAACCGCTCGCACCGCGAGAATAATCACCCGTTACGATATTTACTCCTTGCCCCATTAATTCAGTGACTAATAATCCCTTGCCCATTATTTTTAATAAATCGGCAAGATCACCTGCTGTAGGATCAATCGTTAAATTATGAACCCCATCAGCATTTGCTGTAGTTTTTAATCCCATTCTTCGGGCAGAATAACTGCCTAATACGTATTGCATCACACGGCCTTTTTCAACAAGGAGGTTAGGTCGTGTTGGAACTCCTTCACTATCAAAAGAGGAACTGCCCAAAGCACCTAATAAGTGAGGCTGTTCATAAATACGAATAAACTCAGGGAACACTTGCTGTCCTATAGAATCGAGTAAGAATGTGTTTTTTCTGTAAAGATTTGAACCACTAATTGCATTAATAAAGGTTGAAAATAAACCACTTGAAATACGCGATGAAAAAATAACAGGGGTTGCTTGAGTTGCAATCTGCTGAGCACCCAAACGGCTTATTGCACGATCCACTGCATTTTTAGCAATGATGTGATGGTCTGTTAAATCATGTGCATTACGAGCTGTTGTATAGTCATAATCACGTTGCATTTCCTCGCCATGCTTTGCGATTAAAGAACAACTTAAACTGTGACGTGTACTGTGAATAAATCCAGACCCACCATAGGTATTGGCAAATCCATGATGTGATTCGTATGAAGAAACATTCACTCCATCTGAATTCGTTATTCGTTTATCCAGTGACAATGCATACCTCTCACATTTTAAAGCCATCTCAATTGCTTGTTGGGGATCGATATCCCAAGGATGGAATAAATTCAAATCCGGATGATTTTTAGACATCAGCTCTTTGTCGGCCAGTCCAAAACAAGGGTCTTCGGCACTCACTCGCGCGATGTCGCACGCAGCCTTTACCATCGCCTCTAAAGCGGCAGGAGACGTATCGGTGCTGCTTGCTCCACCTTTACGTTGACCGATATAAACTGTCAAACCAACCCCTTTATCCTCACTAAATGCAACTGTTTCAACTTCCCCCATACGGACATCAACTGAAAAACCTTTATCATTATTTACTGCCACCATCGCATCCGTTGCACCTTCTTTTTTGGCCAATTCAAGCACATCATTCATCAAATGAGTTAAATCTGTTGTTGACTTCTGTATATCACTATTGTTATGTTGCGTTTTAATTTGCATAAGAGATTCCGTGGTATTGAATGATGTACATAAGGATACAATAACATGTCTTCACAAACCAATGTTTATCCTGCAAACAAATCATATTTGTTCCGTTTATTATTTGTACTTTGCATCGTCTTTACGCCACTTTGTTCATCTTATGCTGAAGGGTACTGGCGTAAATTAAGTCCCGGTATTGAATATCAGGATCTTTCAGGAGGCATTCTTTCGCCCTGGTCGCATATCTATGCATTCCGTATCGATCTCAATAAAAATAAACTCGCCTTGGTCAATGCAAAAAAACTGTCATTAAAAAATGCCTCGGTAGATCAATTTGCTGAACACAGTAAAGCGCTACTGAGTATCAATGGCGGTTTTTTTGATCACGAGTTTAACCCCCTTGGACTTAGGATTAATAATAAAAAATTGATCAATCCCTTAAAACGAATCAGTTGGTGGGGAATTTTTTATGTAAAAAATAATAAAGCCCATATTTCCAGTTTAAACCATTTTAAGCACGACGATCATATCGATTTTGCCATTCAAAGCGGCCCTCGATTATTAATTAAAGGAAAAATTCCCTCCCTGAAACCAGGTATCGCTGACCGTTCGGCTCTTGGGATTACTGCGGATGGGAGAGTCATTATTTTGGTTTCAACTAATGCTGCAATGACTACGAATAAGCTCGCTCAATTACTGAGATCACAACCCTTATCATGTGTTGATGCGATTAATCTCGACGGAGGGAGTTCAAGCCAACTATATGCCCATATTGGTTCATTCCTACTAAATGTTCATGGTTTTTCTAATGTCAGTGATGCAATTATTGTAAAAAAGACATAGCTCTAGTTCATATGAACCCTCACCCCTACCCCTCTCCCGCAAGCGGGAAAGGTGACTTTCAGCTAAAACGGATAACCTGGGATCTCATGGATACTTTTTAGTAGTGGGTACATTTTCGTAAATCCTGATTGCAAGCAATTAGGCTACGAGCCGTCAATAAAGCACAATTGTGCACAAACCCACAAGTTATCCACAAAATACTCCCATATTATTCTCTTGACCATTATGCCAAAACACATTATCTTGTTATTTTGTACCGAGAACAACCCAATATATTGTGCTATAATCTGATTAATAGTGAATAAATTTAACTGCCTGTTAATAATAAAATAATAATAAATGCGTGGAGGAAAAATGTCCGCAATTCTTGATCCGGTAAATGATGTGCCGCAAACGAGTCAACTGGAATTGACTGCTAATGCCCCTGGTTTATTAAAAACCATTAAACGCAATGGTAAAGTAGTAAATTATGATGATACGAAAATTAAAGTTGCAATCACTAAAGCATTCATTGCCGACGAAGGCGGTACAGCTCCAACCTCAGATCGTATTCATCAACAAATTGAAGAACTTACCCGTCAAATAACTCAAGTGTTTAAACGCCGTTTGCCCAGCGGTGGTGCAGTTCATATTGAGGACATTCAGGATCAAGTAGAGTTAGCACTCATGCGTACTGGCCACTACAAAGTTGCCCGCGCTTATGTGTTGTACCGCGAAGAACACCGTAAAGCACGTGAAAATGAATTAAAACAACAAGCCAGTGACAACAAAATTCTATTAATTACGATGCCGGATGGTGAATTAAAGCCATTAGATACTGAGCGCATGAACACTATTGTTAATGAAGCATGCCGTAATTTAGAGCATGTTCAGGCAGAACCTGTGATTAAAGAAGCAATGCGCAATCTTTACAACCAAGCGAAATTTGAGGATGTGCACAAAGCGTTGATTATGGCTGCACGTACATTGGTTGAAAAAGAGCCCAACTATACTTATGTCAGTGCTCGTTTGTTATTAGACAGCTTGCGTATGGAAGCACTAACTAAATTAGAGATCCAAGCGGATGCAACCTTTGATGAAATGATCAAGATTTATCCAGCATACTTCAAAGTGTATATTGCTCACGGCATCAAACAAGGAATGCTGGATGTAAAAATGGCCGATTTTGACTTAGAAAAACTCGGCAAGGCGCTGTTGCCTGAGCGTGATATGAAGTTTAGCTATTTAAGTTTACAAACCTTATATGATCGTTACTTCATCCATGATCATGGCATACGTTATGAGTTGCCTCAGGCATTCTTTATGCGTGTTGCTATGGGTCTGGCTCTGCGTGAGCAAAATAAAGATGATAAAGCCATTGAGTTTTATCAATTGCTGTCTTCTTTTGATTACATGTCTTCAACACCGACTCTGTTTAACTCTGGGACAATTAGACCTCAATTATCCAGCTGCTACTTGACCACTGTTCCTGATCATTTAGATGGTATATACAGTGCCATTAAAGACAATGCCCTACTTTCCAAATATGCAGGTGGTTTGGGTAATGACTGGACTCCAGTACGTGCAATGGGTTCACATATCAAAGGCACCAACGGAAAATCACAAGGAGTGGTTCCCTTCCTGAATGTTGCTGATGCAACCGCAGTTGCAGTAAACCAAGGAGGTAAACGTAAAGGAGCAGTCTGTGCTTATCTGGAGTGTTGGCATAAAGATGTAGAGGAGTTCCTTGAGTTAAGAAAAAATACTGGGGACGATCGACGCCGTACACACGATATGAATACTGCATTGTGGATACCTGATTTATTTATGATGCGTGTACGTGAAAATGGTGATTGGACTTTATTCTCACCTGATGAAGTGCCTAATTTACATGATCAATATGGTAAAGCTTTTGAAACACTCTATCGTGAGTATGAAGAAAAGGCACGCCAAGGTCTCATCAAAAATGCAAAAACTTTATCTGCAGTCAAACTGTGGCGTAAAATGCTATCCATGCTTTTTGAAACTGGCCATCCATGGATGACCTTTAAAGATCCTTGCAATTTACGTTCGCCACAACAACATGCTGGTGTAGTTCATAGCTCTAATTTGTGTACTGAGATTACACTGAACACCTCAGAAGAAGAGATCGCTGTATGTAATCTGGGCAGTATCAATCTTCCCGCACACATCAAAAAGGGCAAACTGGATACTGAGAAATTAAAGCGTACCATTAGAACTGCTATTCGTATGTTGGATAACGTAATCGATATTAACTACTATTCCGTACCGCAAGCACGTAATTCCAACTTGAAACATCGACCTATTGGTTTAGGCCTTATGGGTTTTCAAGATGCATTGTATGAGTTAAAAATTGATTATGCTTCCCCTGAGGCAGTCGAATTTGCTGACTCGTCCATGGAGTTAATCAGTTATTATGCTATTGAGGCTTCTTGTGATTTAGCTAAGGAGCGAGGGAGTTACTCCAGCTACGAAGGTTCTCTATGGAGTAAAGGCATACTGCCAATTGATTCAATTAACTTGTTACAGCAAGCACGTAGCAAATACTTAGAACAAGATCGCTCACAACGATTGGATTGGGAAAGTTTACGTATTAAAGTTCGCACACAAGGAATGCGTAACTCCAATGTGATGGCCATAGCACCGACCGCTACAATTTCTAATATTTGCGGTGTATCACAATCCATTGAGCCTACATATCAAAACTTGTATGTCAAATCGAATTTGTCAGGTGAGTTCACTGTAGTCAATCCATATTTGGTTGCGGATTTAAAAGCATTGAATCTTTGGGATGAAGTGATGGTCAATGATTTGAAATACTTTAACGGTAGTGTGCAACCAATCAGCCGTATTCCTGCTGAATTGAAACAACGTTACGCCACTTCATTTGAAATTGATCCGATTTGGTTAGTTGATGCCGCTTCTCGTCGTCAAAAATGGATTGATCAGGCGCAATCGTTGAATATCTATATGGCTCAACCATCGGGTAAGAAACTGGACCAACTCTACATGCATGCGTGGATACGTGGATTAAAAACTACTTATTACTTACGCAGCCTAGGAGCATCCAATGCGGAGAAATCCACTGTAACTGACGGTGCACTCAATGCAGTTAAAATAATAGCAGAGGAACCAAAGGTATGCTCTATTCTCGATCCAGACTGCGAAGCGTGCCAATAATCAGGAGAATTTAAATGTCAGAAAATATACAACAACACGATATAATTCATACTGGTGCCACAGGATATGAGCCTCTTGAAATGGGAGCTGCGCGTATTCACGTTGATGATAAACGTATCATTAACTGCCGGGCAGACTTAAACCAGCTCGTTCCTTTTAAATATAGATGGGCTTGGGACAAGTACTTAACCGCTTGTGCGAATCATTGGATGCCTAATGAAATCAATATGAGCGCTGACGTAGCGCTCTGGAAAGATCCTAATGGACTTACAGAAGCCGAGCGTTTAATTATCAAACGTAATTTGGGATTTTTCTCAACCGCAGATTCATTGGTTGCCAATAACCTAGTGCTCGCTGTTTATCGACATATTACCAATCCGGAATGCAGACAATACTTGTTACGTCAGGCCTTTGAAGAGGCATTGCATACTCATGCGTACCAGTACGTTATTGAGAGTCTAGGACTTGATGAAGCAGAAGTCTTTAATATGTATCGTGAAATCCCCTCTGTTGCAACTAAAGCAGCTTGGGCGTTACCTTTTACTCAAAGCTTGGGTGACGAAACATTCCATACCGGTACTGTAGAAAATGATCAGCGCCTATTGCGCGATTTAATTGCCTTCTATGTAATCTTTGAAGGGATCTTTTTCTATGTTGGCTTCACGCAAATCCTCTCCATGGGACGTCGAAATAAAATGGTAGGCACTTCAGAGCAGTTCCAATATATTTTACGTGATGAATCCATGCATATGAATTTTGGTATTGATGTCATCAACCAAATTAAAATTGAGAACCCCCATTTGTGGACACCTGAATTTAAAGAAGAAATGATTCAATTGATTCGCCAAGGTGTGGCGCTGGAGTATCAATATGCTAAGGACACTATGCCTCAAGGCATTTTAGGAATGAATGCAGAAATGTTCGAAGAATACTTGCACTTCATTGCTAACCGCCGTTTAAATCAAATCGGACTTCCAGAACAGTACCCTGGCGCTGAAAACCCATTCCCTTGGATGAGTGAAATGATGGATTTGAAAAAAGAGAAAAACTTTTTTGAAACTCGCGTCATTGAGTATCAAGCAGGTGGTACTCTCAGCTGGGATGATGAATAAGAGTATCTTTTCTAGTATCCCAAATGGTCATTAAAAATAACTTCAAGTAGGGCTTTTTGCAGTGTTGCAAACAAGCCCTAAATTTAGATACCGCTTTAATATTCTTTCGACTCCTCATTTAATCAAGTAACGCCATTTATTTTTTCCAACTGCTTGCCAAAAATAATCGCAACTCACATATATTAATCAAAGATAAATCCCAAGAATTTGTTTGCAAATAGTAGTTTTCATAAACTTAATGGTTACATAATAATCATGTGATAAAATAATAAACAGAAAGAACTTTTTGCTATTGGAGAATGTTATGTCAATGACATTAACTGAATGGTGGACGAAACTAGACCAGGAGACTCGCGAAGTTGCAAAAAAATATGCGTATAGCTACCCTGATGCATTAACTCCTGCTAACGCCATAAATGACAATGCGGACTTGACTCCTTGGGAAGCCGTCCATGCCATGGCAAGTCTTGGGTCCACAATCGAATCAATTAGTCTCCTTAGTGCCGGAGGTATTGCAGGTAGGATAGCTACTGCTTCAAAAAAACTAGGTGAGCCATTACAGAAGAAGTCTCCAGATGAGGAGCCGCATTACGTTCCCAAAATCACTGATGAAAAAAGTTTACTACTTGCCGTGGTGTATTATCGCTCCCAATGCCGGTTTCAACATATTCAATCAATAAATTCCACCATTCAAAACGGTGCTCTTGGAAAACCAGGCATAGAACAAAATAAGCCCGGGGTTGCAAAAGAGGCAGAAGCGTTAAGGGTAAAAATTAAAGACTATTGTTCTAATAACATAGAGATTGCCACATCCGCCCATTCAAATTTTATTGAACTCTTCCCTCCACCGAACGAACTAGGCAATGATTTATTTAAACCCAAAAGCTTAGCTGAACAATATCAAGATTTTGCGCATCGGGTAATAGCCCAGCATTTAGATTTTGATATTGAGGAACAATCTCATGAGAAATTACACAATATTGCTGTAGAGAACTGCGAAAAAATCAGAACGAAGCTGCAGGACGCAGAAGCAGAACTAAAGACTCTATATCTCTACAAAAAATTAAAAGAATTTATAACGAATACTACTGAATATTCCGATGCAACTTTTGCTCGCTTTGCGGATACTCTGGACGAGGACTATGGTGCACAAGCCAAAGAAATATGGGACCAAGCAGAGTCATTCGCCAAGGGAAAAAAATCAAAGAAGGATCAAATTACCGAGGGAGTGAACAATTATACTCCTGCTTTTCTCCAAGGCTTTATGCATGCTCGGCTTAACCCATTGGCTTATGTTCCTTGGGTAATGGGTGTCGATGAAAACGCGCGTTTTAAACGATTTAAAGAACATTTTGAATCGCATGTAACCAGTAAAATAGCATCCGCTAGTCACGCTGTCTCTGGTATAACAGAGATTAGCGAAGAGGATCTCAAGGCGGCCAGTTCTGGAGATATTTTAGATTTAATCACGATGGGTCATGATTTACGGATAGAAATAGAGCGTTTACAAAAATCCATCCAATCCTATGTGGAAACACTCAAAGAGGATGAGCTTATTAAATTTTCAACAAGAACGCCATTCATTGGATGGATTACGAAACTACTTGCTGATTTTCCTTTAACGAAAGGCTTATTGCATGACAACATTCATTACCTTGATATTGCCAACAAATTTTCTCAGCGATTAGATGAAATCAAACAAATTCAGGATAGTCAAGATCAAAGATCAAAACTTGATGAACTCAAAAATTCAATTCGGACGGAGGTCGATAGTGTTAAAAAGGGAAGTCATTATTTGCTCTTTCAAAGTAAGAGGGAATTAGCACACAAACACTTCCATCATATTATCGATGCTAGAAAAATTGGGGAAGAAGAAGAGGATAGTGTTGACGCGGAAAACGAGGATCAACCTAAGCCCAACAATGCCTAAGGCCAATGGATTATTGGCATTTTTCTTATTAAATAGGATTTCCAGCATTTAAGTTCTATAGGTAAATTAGCCTGGGTATTAGTCTGAAGGATGAGGTCCGGGTTCCAGAAGATTTCGCCTCCAATAAGACCATACCTAAATCGTTCGTCTAATCCATAAATGACAAACAAAAAGATCATCTTGCTAGCCCAACTAAAAAAATTAAGATGATATTTTTCTTCCCTATAGTAGAATCTTAAGGTGTCGAAAATGCAATATCGACCATTGCACTCAATAAAATAGTTTATTTATATCGACTAAAACACAGGAGGTGTCCTATGGCCAAGAAAAAGGAAGACAATACCAATTATAGCTTTTTACTTAAGAGTATGGCTGCAGTCACTGCTGCAGCGATGGTGACAGCGGGAATTATTGCCGCAGTAACATTAAAATCTGCTGCAACAGCCACAACTGCAATCGCCGCGAAAACGCTCCTTGCATCAACTTTAATATTTGCACCAGCTGTATTTCCATTTGCACTTGTTGCGATTGGACTTGTTTTTGTATTACCTTTTTTATTCGGCTGCAACAGTAATACATATACTACGGTAGGAACGACCGTAACCCCTGGGTACAGAAGTTATGGGAGCTATAGTTTTTATCCTCCTACCCCCGATTATACTTTTCCTAATTATGATACGAGTAGTAACGTTTACATCAGTAGCGCTCACTCCCATGGGCATCCTGCCTCTGAAGGTACCGTGCATGTACATGGTAGCTCAAATACACATGGCCATGATGGAAATCGACATGGACATGATACTACTCGACATGGACATTTTTAAAATCAGCAGATTGTAATTATTTCGCAGGGTCTATGGCTGGATCTTCTAATTTTGAGCATTCTATTTTTATCATGATGCCCATCGCACCTATTGGAGATCCATTGCTACGTTCATTTGTTTCACTGCAAAAGCCCATTAACTTATCCCTCATGAGCGAGTTTTATACTAATTTTTACTATACTTAATGAGACATATTTAAATAAAGATAATTCTTAGGATAAATGGGGGGGTAGGAGGAATACGAAATGAAAAGCGTATTACTAACAGCACTACTGCTCGCATTCACTACAGCGGCTTTGGCAGATGAAAGTGTCATTGTCACTCAAACAAAAACCTGGCAAAGCGTCCCCATTACTGTAGATGAGGAAGCTCATACTTATACTGTTGAGAAAGGAATCACGTTGCCTGAAGGAGATTATTATTACACTTATCCAGGCTACCGTTGTTTAAAAGAAAAAGGAGATATAGTCGGCGTCAATGCAGTCGTATTCCAAGCAGGTACTTCTGGTGGAAACGATATCTATTGTTATGCAGACTAAAATCAAAAACTCCGCTCAATAGAACACTAAATGAAAGCGTAATCGTAGAAACTTTACTCGGTTACGCTTTTAATAAGTCATTTTTATGTTACAAAACCATCCCATTGACTTGACTGTCCCAAAGCTTTTTGAAATAGCTTTGCTCATTATTTACAAGTTCATTAAAAGTCCCTTCTTCAATAATTGCCCCACCCTCCATCACGACTATTCGATCCATATGTCGAATGGTCGACAACCGATGTGCAATGGCGATAACTGTAGCATTATTTTGTTCGAGCATGGCGTTAATTGATTGTTGCACTTCTTGTTCTGAGAGCGTATCGAGACTTGAAGTCGCTTCATCCAGAACAACAAGCGATGCATTTTTTAAAAATGCACGTGCAATTGCAATACGCTGGCGCTGTCCTCCAGAAAGCTTCACACCACGCTCACCAACCAAGGTATCATATTGTTCCGGCAATGATTCAATAAAATTATCTATCTTAGCCATTGCAGCTGCATGCTTAATCTCTTCAAGCGTAGCATTTTCTTTCGCATAGCCAATATTCTCTCCTAGTGTTCGATGAAAAAGCATAATATCTTGTGGAATAAGCGCTATTTGTTGACGCAAAGAATCTGAAGTAATCTCTGAAATCGGCATATCATCGATTAAAATTTGCCCTGAGGTAGGCTTAAAATTTTTTAATAGCAAGGATATCAGTGTTGACTTCCCCGCTCCAGAATGGCCAACCAACCCAATCTTCTCCCCAGGCCTGATCAATAGATTTAGATTTTGAAATACCGAGCTTCCTTCGTTGTAGGCAAAAGAAAGCTGCCGAAACTCAATTTTACCCTGGTGAATCGGATAGGCTTGTGCTCCGGGTTCATCAACCTCGTCATGCGGAGTCGATAAAATGCTAAACGACGATTTGAAATCCCCTATTTCTTTTAAAAAAGTACAAAGACTGCTCATCAGAGCCCATAAATCAAAGGAAATGGTAATGGCTGTGAGCATCACAAACAGGAAATCTCCAGTGGAAATCTCATCATGTGTCCGTAGATAGATCATAAATATAAAAACAGCAATCAGCATGAACCAATAGAGGACTGAGCCAACCATATTAAATTTAAAATCGTATTGATACAGTGCTATTTGTCGCGGAACAAAATCATCCGACATCAGTTCATTCACCCGTCGATGCTCGGCTCGTCGTTTGGCAAAATAAAACAGAGAGAAGATGTTGGTAATATTATCTGAAAAAGAACCAATGATTTGGTGCTTACTTTCAGCCACCTCATTAGAAAGTCGATTCAGTTTGAGTGCCATAGGAAGCATGATGACCATAACCAACACACACCAGGCCAGCATGAAACAAAACACATTGAAATTGACAACCAGCAGAACAAAAACTGAAACAATGACCACACAAAAATGTTTCCCTACAATATGATGGAGATTAGCAAAAACGCTATCATATCCATCCAATAGCCCTTTCAGTTTACTAATTACAGTACCACTAGGTGTATTTTGAAAATAGTTATAAGAATGATGCTGCACGTAATTATAGGCAGAGGATAATAATCTTTGTCTGGCATATGGCTCAGCCTTCCACTCAGCGAAATCACTAATGCGCCACACAACATCCAACACGATTTGTGCCGTGATAAATAACACAATAGGAAACACCAGTTGTCCATATGAAGTGATTGTTTCGTTAGAAAAGGCATCCACTAAAAGTTTAAAGGAGTAATTATTAGCAAAAATATAAATCGCAGTGAGCACCGGCGCCTGAAACATTAAAACATACCACCATCGATAAGGTTTAATGACTTGCCATAAAAAATTCCATGCCGAATAAACTGGATATTTTAAATCTAAAGGGTCCACTATTTATGCTCAAAATTAAGAGTCATCAAAGTATACCATAAGAAACAGCCAAGATGCTCATAATTAAGTCATTTTGAGGTGCGGCAAAATGAACAAGACACATTGATTGCTCCGGAAGTTGTTATTTTACAAGGATAACGGTAGACTTACGACTCAGTCAAAGTCCCGGTGGCACAGCTGGATAGCGCAGCCCCCTCCTAAGGGGCAGGTCGGAGGTTCAAATCCTCTCCGGGACGCCAGTACAATCAATGAGTTACTAGCAATGCTCGCGGGCAAAATGGTGCGATCAGGGTGCAAAGCGAATCTATAATAAAATAAAACAGTAACCATCAATATATGCCTAATTAGGCTCAAATTGGGAGGAAATAATAAGCCCTGTCCTTCAATCACCTAAAGGGCAACTCACGTACTCGATATTCTCTTGCTTCTCTTTTGATTTAAACATGAACGGAGAAAGTCGTGTAGCCTTTGTTAGTAAGAATAAGCGGTGTAACTCACTTATTGCCTGCTGAGATGTTTGAAAAATCATAGTCTATCTTAATTTCAAACCAATTAATTACTGAAACTCAGAATGCAAAAGGTTTTTTATAAATGCTCAAAGAAAGTAAGCATGAAACATAGAGCGCACAAACTTTCAACAAAAGCCGCTCATTGCAAGTAAGTCGCATGAGAAGAGTTGCCACATTAATTAACAATCTAACTCAAATTTATATGTAATCTAATGGCCTTAAAGTAAACTGAAAACTCTGCTTACACATGGCACAGTCCTGACTCATTATAGTCATATTTATTTATTGCTTGAAAATAAAAGATAATATATAAACAATTTCAGCATTGAACCGCTTACTTACACAATTAGAGGCAATAAATGAGGCACGAAGTAAAAGCTAATTCTCCTATAAAGACCATATATATCCATTCATCATCATATCAAAAAAACATTTTTTCAGGGTTGGCAAGCATCCAAATTGAATTCAATTCAGATGGGTTACAAAATATGATGGAGCTATTGGATTTATTAAACGACAATCAATTTGAATTTCATAGAAATAGGGCTGACGGTCTATCTATAATTAGATCTTATAAACGTGAAGAAATTCGAAATATTATGGATTTTTTACTTAACAAAGGATTGATAGGAAATTCGGATAGAGCGGATTTGGAAGATGTTGTACGTTTCGAAGAGAAGTCCAAAATTACATATGACTTAAACCGTGATATGGCCAACAGTGAGCAAAAAAACATCATTGAAAGCCTGTGTGTGAAGCAAATTGGTGCCTTAATGAAGATCATTTCCAATGAGGAAGACCTAGGAATTTTACTCAAATTGCTAGAATGTGATTACTTCAGAATCCCTGGTAAGGCTGGAAAAGATAAAATTTTCTTGGACTTTAAAGATTGGCTAGCTCAATCGAATAAATATACTGAAAAAGAAATTAATGATTTGCATGAATCTTATTTGCACCTACAAAAGATATATAGGGGTATGGCTAATTTAGAAGATACCCTTTTAAAGGCGGGTCAATTTCTTCCCAATTTAGCAACTCAACAAAAGATAATCATTGATATGCTGACTACTATAACTCAAACTCATCTTTATGCTATCGAACTATTCAGTGGTATGTATATATAGAAGAGTTATATTTAGATTATTTCTTGTTGGCTTAACATTTACAGGCTACTCTTGCATGGCTTTATAGAGAAAAAATAAATCCATTAAAAACTTGGAACTTTGAGTTAATTTCAATAATGGAATAAATGCGAATCTTCTCCCATCCCATACAGATTAACGGTTGTGAACCAGTAAGGAACCCAAAAAGGCCTCCCCTATTGGCCTTTTTGGTATAACCCCAGGGATGCTAACTTCTATTAAACTCAGCTCCTTTAAAAGCGCTAATCCAAAGCAGTAGACACCTTAAGTTTCTTCCATTTCACCCTAGATCGATTACACAATACACAAATAGCTCATAAATTTAATAATTCCTTAATTGTTGTTAGTTAGAATGAGCACCCTAAATCACCACTTTACTTTCAAAAGGAAATTCATATGACAATACGCTATATTTCGCTAGCTATTGACAACGGGCTATTTAATTTAAATTATGTACAAGCGGATCATGAAAATTATACAAAGCATTTGGGTAATGCCGTTTTAGTGCATAATAAAGCCTTTCTCGACACCTTGAGGGAGCAAAACAAATCGTTCGCCTCTGTCTATGCCTTTATATATTCCAATAGGCAATCTTATGATGTCGATGTGGCCAGTGCCGGTTCTCACCTTCGATTCAAAGGCTCAGCTTTTTCCGCAATTGAGACTGTGTGTCACGATTTGGGTATAGTCTTTGATCCCTTTCTCTTAGCTGATCTATATAATGATTTACCTTATGGAACTGCATTCAATAAAGCTTTGGCAGAAGTAAAAAACGGGAATTATATGTTCAATCCTGACTGCGAAGACCACCCAACCTCCCCCTTTGATTATGACAAAACAGCCCTACTTTTCGCGCAACTGCAAAAAGCCGCTGTTGATGCCGCAGCCCAGCATCCCGGTGAAGAAATTATTTTTGATGTATTTGATAGTCATCATCACACTCTGGAGTTCACAAAAGGTTTTTTTTCCGAGCATAAGCATCTTATTCCCAAGGGGATGACCTTAAATTTAAACCACTATGATGGTGGAGAGCCGACTCTATACAACACCATTGAAGGTGAGGGGCTCGTGTACTTTAATTTTGCGAAGCATGTTAAAGGTTTGTTGCTAAGATCTACTTCCCTCCGTGATGAGTATGCAAAGTTGTCTATCCATCCTGAAAATCCAAAGGCCTTAGTGGATATTGTTGCTGAGTACTATGCCAGGAACCCCGGCTTATATCAGAAGGAACGTGTGCCGACTGAGATAACGGAACGAGTCCAGTCGGTATGTCGGGAGCTTGACCTTGATGAAACCCCATTTACAGTGAGTCAATCTTTAGAGGCTACAGAATTTGAAGCACAGGAAGGGGAAAAAGAAGCGGAGAAAGCAGAGGAAACTCAGCCCGTTCTGCCCGCAGGGTCAATAGCCATCAACTCACAAACAGGACTAAGCAATCCGGGGCGAAGCCAACATGGATTTTATGCTGCTGATGAAAAGAGCGAGGAAAAGGCAGAGTCCTCGAATCAGAAACAGCCCTCAATGCCTCGGTGTATTTTATATTAGACTTTATACCTTTGCTGCACGTTGCGTTAGAGCATTGCAGTAAAGGCGTTAGTTAGTCCTGCTGGTCAGTACTCCATTAAACTCGACAATCGCTGACTCAAAACCTGCTTTCACCGCTTTAAGAATGAAGGCTGAATTACATTTTTGTGCTTTACATGCTACTTAATGTCGATTTTGATACCACTCAACCCCATCAGGATGTTCTAAATTTAAAGGCGTTTATCAATAATTTCTTGAATTTCTGCAAAAAGAGAATAACCCTGTTTTATGGAATGAAGCACTGATGCTCTCTCCAGATGTGCTCCTATCGAGGCAACTTATAAAGTCTGATTTTGTCGCGTCACCCGATACCAAGATTGAATTTTAGTCTATTTGATGGTATAATGTTCATTCTTTTTAGAGTTCCAAATTGCTTTCAAAAGCACGACCTCTTTAAAAATACAAAAGGAAAAAACTATTCCTCGGAGTATGTCATGTGGTTCACATTTGCTATTTTTGCTGCCATTTTATGGGGTTTTAATTACGCTCTAGCTGAAAAAATATTAAACAGTATTTCCCCCATTACGCTATTGGCTCTGGAAATGACAATAGGTGCTGTATTGTTTACCTGCATTTCTTTTTTTACTACGATGAAAAGAGATGTTGCGCTTTTAACAACAGACTCTGGTTTATTATTATTAACTGTAGCCGAGATAGCAATCGTACTCGTCGCGAGTTATTTTATCGCGACCTCCATTAGTCTTAAAAATGCGACCATTGCGGGTATTGTCGAATTAACTTACCCCATCTTTACTATTATTTTCACCTGGTTTTTATTTAACCAAGTTCATGTGAATCTCTCAGTCATCATTGGTGGACTGTTTATTTTCATTGGCATTTTAGTAATAAGCTTGGCATAAAAGAGGAGACCTCTTTCTACTGCAGCAGAACCATGCCCCGCCCCATTTGCTTCTCTTTTTTTCTATTTTTTTGTTTGTCGCTGCAGTAGTATTATTTTAGATGAAGCAGGAGTAAAAACATAAGGATTTGACAATGAAAGCAGAAATTATAAAAAGTAAACTGGATCTCTATGATCAAAACAAAGGGCTTTTTAGAGTACTGAAAGATGAGCCACATATTAAAGCGTTACGTGAATTTTACAATAGCAAACTACAGGGAGTACATACTTTATCACCACCATTGCTTCAAGAGTTAGCGGTCATTCTGTTAGGTAAAAATGATAGGAATGGAGATTCAGAAAGCAGTCAGATTTTTAGAGAGCTTGTTCAGTACTTAGGCGGCTATGACACATTAGAAAGTTTAAATAAACACAAGCAATTAACAGGTGAACATCTAGCATTCCTTGAAAAAAATCACACTCATGCCAAACAGTTAACGCCTCTATTAATCTCTATTGGCAGTAAACTTTCTCCTTCTACTTTGACCATCCTGCTTCAAGCTGCAGAAAAAATAACAGATAAGGATCGATTAGTAGAGACGTTCAAATATTGTGAACAATGTGCACTCTCTGAGAATGCTGCTCTGTATTTTGAATTAATCAATCTCCTCAATCGTTATAGAATCAACATGGATGATGTTGTTCCCTTATTAAGTGAAGTAAAACAACTACTTCCTATAAAAAAGGTATTAGACCTATTGAGTAGGACTGACTCGCAATTATTCAATCGCGATAATGTTATTGCGATCATGAAATTACAAAACCCCTATTATTTTTATAAAATTTTTGCACTTCTACCCACTACGCAAGAAAGCTTAAATAGGTTATTTGCCGTGGATGACCTACTCGATAAATGTTCTCGAGCAGAAGCGATTATTAAGAACTTTAAAAGCGCAGGTTGGGAACTCGATCATTATTTAAAATATATTTTTAGTGGCACTACAAACGGGGTTGATTTAGAGCGTGCTACAAGTTTGTTGATGAACATGAACATCGAACCCGAGTTACTTCCGATAATATTAGAAACACTATTTACCCGCTCTAACGAGAGTATTGCTCTAGTCCACGCCGTGGGTCTTCTAGGGGAACACTTAAAAGAGGATATGGATTTGGCTTTCGCCACTAAATATCCTAATCGAGTCGCTGCAGCGATAGCAGAACTTAGAAAAGAAAAGTGTTTCAATGAACAAACACGCGAAGCTATCGGCGCTCATCCTGAGTATGCTGTTGAATTAGCACAGGCTTTGGTTCAATTTCACCGTATAGATTATACGGCACGCGCAGCTTATGATGGAATCATGAAATATCCTCAAAGTGCGGATAAAGCAGCAAGGGCCATCGAGTACTTACATAAAAAATCACTCTTGCACAACCCCCATGGTAAGACTGCCCCCCATAAAGGAAAAGCAAAACGAGGTTCTAATTCAATTGTTGCCGCAGTGTGTAAAGCAGAGTTAACGGACGACTCGTTGATTAAATTATTCGACATAATGCAAGCGGCGAAACTCTTAGACCTACCTAATCTTCATAAGGTAATAGCCCGGTTGAAATACATCAAAACTATTGCTAGCGCAGCAATATGTTTAGCCAATGGGAATAAATTAAATCAATTAAATTTTGAAAGTATAATGAGTGATCCGATTAATTCTCTAGCCATAGCAGAGCGTTTAGGAGGAACTCCCAGCTCGCCGTCCTCACCTAAGATAATTAACGAAGGCGCTAAGGATTTTGTAGAAATCAGAAAGGCAGCAAAAATCTTAGCACAGGGACAGCGACAAGGGCTTTTTTTTAGTCAGCTAGAGCCAGAAAAGGTAAAAACTTTTGAAAAAGCAACACATAAGAGAATGGCTGTCCTACAAAATGAAGCAATGATGAAAATTGCTGAGCAAACCAGCGACCATCATCTGGAGGATATTACAGAACATCATACAGCGAATGGCGCTTATTTTTCAGTGTACAAACATTAATACAGGGAGGCTGGGCTTACAGTCCAGCTTAGCCGGTGCAACTCCGCGAATCGACACTAATTTTTCCATTGAATTAGCCTGATTAATTGCAACGAGGCGTGTTATCTGTAGGCAATGCGCATTAAAAGCGACTGTTTTAACCTATTTTTTTGATATTCGTGATATAATTGCCAATTAAATAAGCATGTTGAGCATTATAATCAATGCCCTCTTCTCCTGTTCGCAGTAATCCATCAATAAAGGAAACTACATGAGTTTTAAGTCACTTGGTTTAATCGACCCCTTACTTCAATCCATAGATGAGTTAGGCTACAAAGAACCCTCTCCTATTCAAACTCAAGCGATTCCACAAATATTAGCAGGTAAGGACGTCCTTGCTTCGGCACAAACAGGCACAGGTAAAACGGCAAGTTTCGTATTACCTCTTTTGCAAAAACTGAGCTCACAACCACGGGCCAAAAGTAATAGAACTCGAATCCTCATTCTAACTCCAACACGTGAATTAGCCAGTCAAGTACATGAGAGTATACTGCAATATGGACGCTATCTATCACTTCGTTCTACGGTAGTCTTTGGTGGGGTAAAAATCAACCCCCAAATGATGAAGTTACGTTCGGGCGTTGAACTGTTAGTCGCCACGCCAGGTCGTTTATTAGATTTACATCAGCAACGCGCCATCCAGTTTGATCAAATTGATACTTTAGTTCTTGATGAAGCCGATAGAATGCTGGACATGGGCTTTATTCACGACATGAAACGAATCATCAATTGGCTGCCTAAAAACCGGCAAAACCTCATGTTCTCAGCCACGTTTTCTGATGAAATTCGAAATCTGGTAAAAACCATTCTGAATCACCCTGTTGAAATTGATGTTACTCCTCGAAACACAACTGTCGTGAAAATCAAACAAACAGTACATCCAGTTGATAAAAGTCAAAAGGCAGCTTTATTGAGCCATTTAATTCATAAAAATAAATGGGGTCAGACCTTAGTGTTTTCAAAAACCAAGCACGGGGCAAATAAATTAGTCAAACAATTAGCCGACGCACAAATTCATGCGGCAGCGATCCATGGCAATAAATCTCAATCCCAACGGACTAAGACTTTAGCAGAATTTAAATCAGGTGAATTACATATTTTAGTGGCCACAGACATTGCTGCTCGCGGTATTGATATTGATCAATTACCTTGTGTAGTTAATTTTGATTTACCCCAGGTTGCTGAAGATTACGTCCACCGTATTGGACGAACAGGCCGCGCTGGTGCCTCAGGACTTGCGATTTCTCTAGTCAGCGCTGATGAAGTCAATCAATTACACGCGATAGAAAAACTGATTCAGCACAAATTAAACCGTATTGAAATTGAAGATTTTGAGCCCAAACACAATGTCCCTCAAACCAATCCCTCGTCTAAAACTAAAAAAAATTTCCCAGCTAAAACGAAGACCACTTCAACAGCCAGTCAATTCAATAAAAAACCATTCGCAAAAAAAATCAACAAGAAGGGGCCTAAACAGTCGAAGCACGCATAAGTTAAGTACTTAACAACCCCCCTAGCAATGCTGCATAGTTCCAGTCAGAAGCATTTGCTATTTCTGTGGAATCAAGGGATTGGAAGATCATCGCCATAGGATAAATGCGTGAAAATCGCTTTATCTCTATTTAAACTTTGGTATTCTGAATTGTGGGAGGCTCATTTGCTTGTGAATTATTCCAATCCAAATAGCGCCTTTTTATTTCCTTAAATTGAGTTAAAGCTTTTATAAAAATATCTTTCTCCACAGCACTTGCAGTTGATAAAAGCATTTCAGTATCCACGTTAGGTGTTGCCATTTCCTCACTGGAAATATATTGGGGAAAATCTAAAATTCGCTCCATTTCTTTCTCTGCTCGTGAATACTCATCTACAAGTTCTTTTACGGAATAACCTGGTATTACATTTGAATTAAGCAACAAAACCGGTAAAAAATTGTCACGCATTAATAAATATTGCAATAAAACCATTGAATAGGTACGGCCTACCCCATCTTGAAAAGGATGATGCAATACATCGTGTTTTAAATACGTAAATACAGCAGTCAACTTTTCTTGCTTTGTGCTCGCATTCTCTAAGGCTTCTTCAAGTTGTTGAATATGATCAGAGCAAACAGCGTCTAAAAATGAATTACTGTCGGTCTTATTTTCCTCTCGGGCGGTATAATAGATCACTGCACCCGCCTTCAAATTTGACCATATTTTATCGGCTAAAGAATGAGTATCCTCTGTACAAAAGCTTGAAATGAATGCGACACCATCCTTGGTTTGTATTGTAATATCAACGCCAGCGGTACCCATTTTTGCCTCTACAGATTTTAAGTAATCAATCGTTTCAATTAATCCCTCTAGAGAATCAGTTTCAAGCTCCATTTGCCATGAGGCACCTCTATTTCTAAATTCACCCGGGGTTTGATCCAACATTTTTGCTACATCTTTAGTACAGGTTTTATGTAATTCTTTAAGAAAATCCAGTGTAAACGGTTTGCCAGATAGCATATGATCGATAGCAAAACACAGTCCGTTGGTCACATTTAATAAATAGCCTGGTTCATTATCTTCAAATCCTAACCATCCTCGATGTTTGTTAAAAAGGGGGACAATACGTTCAACTTTTCTATCTGCAACATGAAGTAAATTGTTTAGACCCGTCAAAGCCTCGTGATCGCCTAATTGTTCTGCAAGTTGGTATACATCGCCTATAGTGACATCTTTTAGACCATCTGCAATTATGGAAACATCAGTCTCCTTAGCTTTCTCCTCAGGGATACCATTCATTTTGGCAAACAATTTTTGATATAATTGCTGTCGAAAATCGTACCGAATTCTCTCCACGAAGAACCGCCAAAATTCATTCTCTGGGAAGTTATTAAAAAATCTTTTCACTCTATCTTCTTTAGAAATCCCAAACGCTTCATTATTAAAAAAGTTGTATCTCATAATGGTCAAAAATTTTAAAAAGCGATTAAAATTATTATAGATCAAATAACGATCAACTTGATCTCTTGTTGTTTTTATAAGAAAAATAGAATGAAAATCACCCAGCGCTATGGGTTTTATGGAGGCATAATCGAATTGACGGCTTAACTGAACCAAATGCCCCTATGAAATCTGATTTTTATCAGCTGGGGTGATGGATAAAAAATAAGCAAACCCTCTCTTTTATTGAATTAAAACATAATTTTTTATCCAGCCCCGGGTTTCAACGTTACCATCATCGAAACTAGAATTTGCATAAGCTAGTTGGATCTTTAGACCCAACATAGGTATTTATAGAGTATACAATCGCGCTAACTCGGATAAAGACTGATCAAGTGTTTCAAGTATAAAATTCACCTGCTCCCGATTAATGGTCAACGGCGGTGCTATTCGGAAGACATTGCCAAATTGCCCACCTTTTCCAACTAATAACCCTTTATCCTTACATAGGTCCATTAGCTGAAATGCCTCTTCAGATGCTGGAGCTTTTGTTATAGGATCTTTGACCAGTTCAATCCCTAAAAGCAAGCCGCGCCCTCGAACATCTCCAATAAGAGGATGTTTCTTTTGTAATTGTTGAAAACCATCCTTGAGGACATTACCCATAATGCGCGCATTTTCGACAAGCTGCTCTTCTTGAATGATTTCCAGTGTGAGCTTAGTTTGGATCATTTGCAATGGGTCACCTGCAAAGGTATTAAAATACGTTTTGCCAGTCATAGTTTCCGCAACCTCAGTTTTCATAAGTACGGCCCCAACTGCCGCGCCGTTACCTAATCCTTTAGCCATGGTTACCATATCGGCATCAATATCCAAAGTTTTGGTCAATAACAGATCGCCACCCCCACGTCCTGCTCCAGTTTGTACTTCATCACTGATGTATTTGCCACCATAGTTATGAACAATACGGGCGACCTCGGTAAAATACTCATCTGGAGGAGTAATAAAGCCTCCCACCCCCATCACGGGCTCCAGTATGAAAGCTGCTATTTTTCCATGCGTCGAATTTTGAATGGTTGTTTCAACATTTTTTGCACAGGCCAGATCGCAACTGTCAGGCTTTTGTTTAAATGGACAGCGGTAGCAATAAGGTTCAACTGCAGATGTCACTCCAGTAACTGGCTGCCCCTTGAATCTCCAGATGGAATGGCCACATGAGGCAAGAGCAGCAGAAGTACCGCCATGATAAGAGTGACGCACATTCACTACCATCGTTTCTCCAGTTGCGTGACGTGCTGCCATTATGGCAAGTTCATTTGCTTCTGAGCCAGAATTAGTAAAGGATACCCTGTCCATACCATTAGGTGCTTCCTCAAGCAAACGTTCTGCAGTTTCGACGGGGGCCTGATTTAAATACAGAAGACTAGTGTGTTGAATGACATCATCTTCAATTGCCTCGATAAGTGCTTTTTTTATCTTAGGATGATTATGTCCTGCTGAGATGCAAACAATTCCACCTATGGCATCAAGGTAACGTTTTCCTTCAGAATCCCATACATAAGTTCCCTGTGCTTTGACAAGCTGTATTGGATCTTTATGGTAAAATCCAGCGGTAGGTAAAAAGTGTTCTTTTCTGAATTGAATTAGCTCTTCGTTTGAGCGTGGTTGTCTTTGATAATTGTTCTCATTCATGAGGGTTGTTTCCTTTTATGCTTGTGAAGACTTGAACTCGTAAATAAAGAGTTTTTGCAAACGCCTTTTACTTCAAATTCTTGTTGTTTTATTTTGATATTTACCTCTGTTGCGCGTATTTCTTGAACACGATATGCTTTAGGATTCATATATCTATCCTTCTCCTTTTATCTTCTTATTAAACAACAAGTTGGACAACCTATTTAAGATGGCGAACAACTTACACATTTTTCATTCTGCATCGATTTTCTTTTGGATGTGCGTCATGATAGATGACATACTTTTTCGAAAAATAAAAGGGGCTAAACAAATTTAATTTTCTTATTTATACATTTGAAATGTTGCGTCAGCACCAACACATTATGCTCGTAATTTATACAATACCTACTCATGAAACGCCTACGTGACAACTCAGACCACCATCGATAGTAATGCTGGATCCATTAATAAAAGCCGCTTCATCCCCAATCAAATAATTCGCAAGTTCAGCTATTTCCTGAGGGGTAGCAATACGTCTTGCCGGAGTTAAATGAATTACTTTCTCCATGTGGTTATTAATCTCGTTATCTTGTACCCCCATCCGTGTATTGACATAACCAGGACAAATTGCATTACAAGTAATACCATGCTCACCCCATTCAGCTGCAATTGCTTTGGTATAACCAATAACACCGTGCTTGCTTGCAACATAGGTAGAGGATAAGGCAGCACCCAAAAAACCTTGTATGGAAGCAATATTAACTATTCTTCCATATGATTGTTTTTTCATTTCGGGCAATAAGTGACGAGCAAAAAGAAAAATACTTCTCAGGTTTGTATTAATCACCCTATCCCACTCAGCATCAGTCACTTGATCAACCGTATGAAAAGGACCACCATAACCCGCATTATTTACAAGAATATTGGGAAGATTTCCTGCTTCTTTTAGCTGATTTAGAACATGTTCTACGAGGAAACCATTGCCTACATCGCACTGATAAGCTTGAATCATTTTATTATGTTTCAGCTGCAGTGCTTGAGCAAGTGAATCTATTGGTTCGAGATTAAGATCCAATAAAATTAAATGATCCGTTGTTTCAATGATTTTTTGTGCAATAGCGGCTCCAATGCCAGAGCCAGCGCCAGTCACTAAAGCAATACGCCGTTTATTAGATTTCATTATAAAACTCCTTTTTCCGGCAATATTTCAATTTCGTTGACGGCAATTTCTAAAGGTAAGAGCACCAGCTGGGATAGACATCGAGCGACTAGCTCAGGATCTAACATATCACTTTTTGAAAAACCTGGTCGATCGTTCCAGATTTCTGTATAAGTTGCACCTAAAGTGACATGAGTAACCCGTATATGACAATCTTTTCCTTCTTCAACTAAATTGGTTGATAAACCTTTTAGCCCCCACTTAGAGGCGCCATAAGCTAAGTTATTATTTAATCCGACTTTATTGGCTACAGAACCAATGTTAATAATTCGCCCACCATCATGCTCTTTCATGAGACGGTAGGCTTCTTTAGAGCATAGAAAGGCACCTGTTAAATTGGTTCTAATTATTAAATCCCATTCAGCAGTTGTCGTATTTTCAATAGAATTGAAAATACCAATACCTGCATTATTAACCAGTACATCTAAGGGATAATTCAAGGATTTAAGCCAAGAAAATAAGCGTTGCACCGAGCTTTCCTGTGTGACATCCAATTGTTGTAAATGAATTTCTCCTGGAGTCAATCTCATATTTTCTTGAAATTGTGCCTGCCTTGAGGTAACAATAACTGTAGCATTTTTCTTTATTAAGCTTTCTGCTAAGGCTTTGCCAAGACCAATCCTCCCTCCAGTAATCAAAATTATTTTGCTTGTTTTTTTTCCCATTAGCTTTCCTATATAGAGCTTCTAGTGTTCCGTTTTGATAAAAAATAAACGCATTGATAATCTATAACTTTCTTGTTATCTGCTCATTAAACTCTTTTCTAAGTTCTGATTCAGTTTCTAGAATACCCATAAAATGAGAGGTTACCATATACGGATTTTTTTTGTTTACACCACGAGCAACCATACACAAATGTTGGCACTCAATCATTACCCCAACCCCTTTGGGTTTTAGATGAGTATGTATCGCCTCTGCAATTTGTACAGTCAATTGCTCTTGGATCTGGAGTCGGCGGGAAAAGCATTCCACTATCCTGGCTAATTTTGATAATCCTACTACCTTATTATCAGGGATATAACCTATATGCACTCGACCGTAAAATGGCAGCATATGATGTTCGCACATCGAAAACATTTCAATATCACGAAGTAATACAAGTCGGTTGTATTGGTTTTTATTTGAAAAACAGGTGCTTAAAACTTTTTCAGGATCAATAGAATAGCCCTCATATAATTCTTTCCAGCTATCGACGACCCTTCTCGGAGTGTCAATTAAACCTTCCCGTTCCGGATCTTCTCCAATCAGCCTAAGTAAATTTTTGATAAGGTCTCCTGCCCCTTTCTCATCGGTTTTTTGTTGTTCTTCATCGGTATTAATCGAATATTTTTCTGCTTGCATTGTAACAACTCCTTAATTGATGCTAATTCTAAGTTTAGTTCATGAAATAAGGAGCAAACTACTCAAGAATAAAATGAGGAATAAAAACATCCCATTCAATCCAGAATTTGGTCAAACTTTTTTCAAGGTCTATAATTAAAGATAAAAAACATGAGATAAAAAATGCAATATGCAGAGCTAATTATTAATATTGGTTTTTCAATTTGCTTAATTGCAAATGCGGCATTATATATTCCACAAATTTTTGCCTTATTAAAAGTAAAAAACTCAGAGGGCCTGTCGTTATTCACCTTTTTGGGGTTTAATGTGATTCAATTGTTCACCTTATTTCATGGTTGGATTGTAAATGACCTTATCCTGGCCTTTGGTTGCATCCTCAGCTTAATCACTTGCGGTACTGTTTCTTGGCTCATTGCCTATTACAAGTATTTTCAAAAAAAAACTTTGGATAATGTGGTGAGGTAATTATGCCTAAGTTTGTTGAAGTGGAACATAAATTTTGCTTTGATACTATGCAAAGCTTCAAAAAAGTAGAGTCAGCTATCTTGCGACTTTACCCTCTCCGCGATTATAAAGTTGATGTTGCTGAGCGTTATTTTCTTATAGATGGCTTAAATAATTTTATCATTCGACATAAAGTTGATGAAGAGAAACAAAGCTTGACCCTGAAATCATTTACCCCCGGAAAAGATTCAAAAACACGGCTCGAAGTTGAAATTTCTCTAGCTCAAGAACAGGGTGATCAGTTACAAACAGTAGAAAAATTTTTAACCGTGTTCAATAGCTATAAAGAATATAAATTGATGAAACATCTTCAAGTCTTTCTTTTCCCTGAAGCAGAAGTAGTTTTATACCAAGCAATTACTCAAGATAGGGAGTTATATGCATTGGAAATTGAAAGCGTCAAGGAATCAAAATATGAAGCGTTAAAACATATAAAGCAATTCGAACTACAATTAGGTCTAGATGTACGAAAACGCGAAAAGCGTTGTTTGTTTGAGTTATTGTTTCCATATGGATAAAAAACTTTTAAATGAGACAACTGGGGTTTATTAACAATTCACTAGAAAAAAAAGTGGAACTGTAAACTGACCCTAATCATGTAGGGATACTGCAATGCAATCAGATAATAAAGTGGCACTTGTTACTGGCGGGGCTAAGCGCGTTGGACGAAGTATTGTTGAAAAATTAGCGCAAAACGGTTATGACATCGTCATTAATCATCATGCATCTGATGAGCAAGCTATAGAGGTACAAAAAATTGTAGAGCAATTTGGTCAAAAGGGGCTTGTGATCAAAGCGAATATTCGATCTCTTGCAGAAACTCGTGATATGTTTGCGGCGATACATGAATCCTTTGGTCGAATGGATTTATTGGTGAATAGTGCTTCGCTTTATGTAAATCACCCTTTTCCTTGCGAGGATTTTCAACTGTTGCACGATTCTTTTGAGGTGGGTGTTTATGGAAGTCTCTATTGTGCCAACGAGGCAGCAAAAATCATGTTAAAGCAAGAGCGTGGAGCAATTATCAACATTATTGATTTATTTGCTTTTTACCCTCGTAAAAATATGATGTTTCATGGTATGTCAAAAGCCGCACTAGCAAGCTTGACCCAATATCTTGCAGTAGAATTGGGACCCAACATTAGGGTGAATGCTATCGCACCCGGCCCAGTTTTACCACCGGAACAATATTCAGCAGAGCGACAAATAAAATCAGCAGAACGTACCTTATTGAAGCGCTGGGGAAAACCGGAAGATGTTGCCGGGGCTGTTTTATATTTGGCTGAGGCTGACTATATTACTGGGGACATTATGTTTGTTGATGGCGGGCGCCATATTACTATGAGCGATTAGAGCCCCCATAGTGTCACTCATCCAATACATCCTTCATTAATCCTTGATTATCATTTAGGTGATTCCTACCATCTCAATATTTTATTCATTAACCAAATCAAATTGATTTACTTAATGTAATCAACTGATATGATGCGATTTTTCTTCAATGAATAGGGATATTAATCAACCATGTCACCCGAGTTAAAAGAAATTATTGAGAAACTGATTCAAGAATATCCTAGCGATTATACAGAAATGCATGCTAAAAAAGCACACTGGAATGAATTAATAGAACAGCTAAATCAGGCGGAAGAATACATTAAATTATTACAAGCAGAAAAAGAAGAATCCTCAATCATCCTATTAGGTAAGTTAGCTCATAATCTAGGCGTATTTAATACCCATGTAGTGTCCAATTATCCCAGAGCCCTTGAATTGTTCCAAATTGCATTAGATACGAAACAAGCAACGGATGCTCCCCCAGAATCACGTGCATTAACTCATGCTCATTTGGCGGACTGTGCCTATCGTAATGGTAACACTGTCCTCGGAATCATACATTTTGAAGAAGCAAATCAAATATACCAACAGGCCAAAGACCATAAAGATTCAGATTTGGCACGGGCTTTTGTACTTCATGCTGCGGGTAATGCATACTACAATATTGGGGCCTATTCCAAATCATTAGCCCTGTTTTCTGAAGCTCGAGAATTGCGCTTAAAGCATTTGCCAGAAGACCATATCGACTTCGGTTACCTGGAGCATGATCAGGCAGATGTGTTAACCGCTCTTGGGGAGCATGAACTCGCTACAAAACTCTTCCAATCATCCCTGGAAAAAAAGAAAAAACATTTTGAGAATGAACATACAAATATTGCACTGCTGTACCAATGCCAAGCCCTGCTGTTTATAAAAAACAACCAATTATTGGCAGCAGAAACCAATCTAAAATGGGCCTATGGCATTTACGCCAAACAGGCCCAACTTTCGGCCTCAGAAGTTCAACCTGACTTATTACGTAATTATTTTTACAGTATTCTTCTGCAACTTGCTGGCGATAATTTTGCTCAGGCCAAAGAGGAAATCGTTCACTTCAAATCTCAAGTAGAAGCCATCCAAGAGAAAACCCATTCTGCATACGTCAGATTAGCTCAGGTTAACCATAGATTACTTCAGTACCAAAATCAGCCCAAAGAAGCGTTAAAACAACTAGAGGAAACAATTTCTCAGTTTATTCCGAGACTGGACTTTAACTCAGCAAGAGAATTACTCACAGTAGATAATAAATTTGATGTGGCTTCTTTAATTAGCGAATATGCGATTGAATTATTCATCCAAAATGGCTATCAAAATTTTGATCAAGCGTTCAAGTTAATCCAGCTTGCTTTGCAATTGAAAGAAGATTTTTATCAAAGTTTGCCTGCGTCCAATCCTCCATTGGGAACTATTAGTTTTGCGTTTAGCGATTATGATTTTGGTCTACTCTATTATTTAGCGGCTTTGGCATCGAATAATAGTGAGGAGCGCCAAGAAAAATTAATCATCGCCTCGCATTATGTGCAAACTGCAAGGGATAAATTAATACAAGCCGGTTTAAGTAAATATCATATTAATTGTCTTGCGTGTACCACTCAATTAAACAAAATTGAAGAAGTTATAAAGCCAAACAAACAAGAGACTGAAACCCTACATCAGACACTGCCGCATCGCATCATGTTTTTCACCAGCGCTAAGAAAATGGAAAATGCTCAAGAAGAGCTTATCCCCTATTTGGATACAATTCTTAGAGACTATCCATGACTTTATCCAATAATCAATGGATTAAGCGCTGCGCTTTCTTGCCCTCATCTCCAACCTTAGCCGCCCGATAAGAATTTCAGTAGGTTGGGCCTGGCCCAACACAAACTGTGCTTATATTTAAGACATGTGATTTGTGGAGATAAATTCCGAATTATGGATACATTTTTGGATTGCCTCGAGACGAGATGCCTTAATTCTATTCGTTATTTCATGACCAGTATATTGTGAGGAGAGCTCTTTAGTATTAATCGATTTGGCTGCTTGAAAGGCATTACGTACTTGCTCTGCATAGGATGTTTCTTGGGTGCAAAGCTCAAAAATATGCAAGCATTCATTTAAACGTTCTTTACTATAAAAAGCACCGATGTTGATTAATAAATCCAATACCCCCTCTGCATCTAATTCAGAGACACGACGAAATTGTGCTAAGTTTTGATTGATTAATAACGCCAAATCCCGGTATTGGTTTGGTACATTAAATTGTTTGCAAAACTTGATTATTTCCTCTTTAGGCAGGTCATGCATCAAAGCAGCAAAACGTACATTAAAAGAATCTTTGTGATCGGCGGAGCGTTGGAGAGCCTGAATGCCAGCTCCTGTTATTTTTATACAAGGGAATAAAATACTATCTGCTCCACATTGTTTAAGAACATCGAAAAAATGTTCCGGGTGTGATCCCATAAGTGCACGTTCTAATTCCCTCCAGACTCGTTCAGCACTCAGTTCACTCACTTTATCTTCAACAACCATCTGTTCCATAAGTGCCATCGTTTCCTTGGCTACTTGAAAACCTAAGGAAGCTGCGAAGCGGGCTGTGCGTACTAATCGAAGCGGATCTTCAATAAACGCAGGGGATACATGCCGTAATATATGATTTTCCAGATCATCTTTTCCATGATAAGGGTCAATCAACTCGCCCAAACCGCCTTCTTCGAGTGGCTGCGCCATGGCATTGATAGTCAAATCTCGCCGCTTCAAATCGTCAATTATAGTAATAGAAGAAGAGACATCGAACTCAAAACCCGTATGCCCAGGACCTACCCGCTTTTCGCATCTCGCCAGCGCATGTTCTTCTTTCGTCACTGGATGTAAAAACACAGGAATATCTTTAGCTTCTTGACTCGCTATTGGCTTATAACCTAGTTTCAACATATCCTCACGAGAAGCACCTACAACTACCCAATCGTTATCTTTAGGATGAGAGCCCAGCAATTTATCGCGTACTGCCCCACCTACCAAATAAATTTTCATAAGTTCAAAGTATAAAATTAATTTAATTTGTATATTTTAATTGCATTTTGGCGGTATATCAACAGTTATGCCTAATGGAGTACCTTTTTTTGCTTATACTAAAATATGGACCAGATAGGACGAGGACTACAAAATGAATTTATATGCTGCTGCAATTGAGATAAATCCAGTAAAAGAAAATCTGGTGCAAAACACTTCACCCATTTTTGCATCGGTATTGTTATACGTACAAATTTTTTGCATAGCGATCGGGATTGCATTTCTATTTATTGCTTTTTATATGCTTCGCCCAAAAGAAGAAGAGCAAAAACGCATTCAAGACCAATTTCTGTCTTATTTGATCTTGGGACTTTTTTTCATTTTTTTCCCTTTTTTACTTGAATATTTTAGCTGAGTGCCCCTGTATCTTGCAGTCCCTTATTTTGATTATCGCAGAAACCTTATCTAAGCATTCGATCAAAGCGCTCCCTAGCACTTATCAATTCGCTTGAGTTTGGCCATTTTTGACCATCTGTTTGAAAAAAAACAAAAAAGGGATTGCCATCGCTAACAAACAAATTTATGCTTCAGTTCGACTAAAAACTATGCATAGAGCATGAGCTTTGACACCCGAGATTGTAGCATTTCTGAGCTGCTTAAGTGGCTAAACTCGAGAGTGACGATATTGATTTTTGTGGTTTTTTACAAACCATGGCTATCAATAGATAACATTATTGATAAATTCAATGCCAATTTAAGTGGCGAATAGGATAACACATGAAAGAGAAGAGCGATTTTGTTAATTTGTTGCCTACTGAGATGCTTGTAAAAATTTTGAGTTATCTTAAACCAAAAGAATTAGTTACAGCTTCTCTTTCCTCAAAGGAGACCTTTTTTGGACCTGCTCAGTCTAAGTTAGCACTAAACAAAGAAGCGCATGAACTAGCAACACTAGTAGCCCAAGGCAAGCAAGAAGAGGCAAAAGAATTGCTTGAAGAATCATCTAATACTCAAAAATTACTATTAACCCCTGCTCCTTTTACCGATTACTCGGGCAGAACCTTCTACTGCACGGCTTATGAGTACGCCTACTGGGCAAAAGACACCCATATGCGTCGGATGTTGGAACAACAAATGGATGCGACTACAAAAAGGGCTATGCTAATACGTTGTGAAGCGATAGAAGAAGAGGGGTTAACGTATAAACAATATGGCATCGAGGTTAAGGGTTCAAAACATTTTGATTTTGGGCCACTCATGAACGCAATGACTTATGTTAGTGCGGGATTTAATAGGTGGATTAACACGCGCAATTATACGGCCCTGAAAGAAGCCTGGGTTGCGATTGGGCGAGTGCAGCTCGACCTTCCGGCTCACGTCTTTAGCGAATTTGGAAAGCCTGACCGCTCGTTTGAGCCGACGCCTGAGTTTGATGAACCTACGCTGCCTCGCGCAGTAACATGTTTCGATGCTAGAAAAACATCAAATAGAGATCTTTTTTCGTTATTAGCTTCAAATTCATCTGATCTCGGTGTAACTTCTGTACTCATTAGGTACTGTCATCGTACTGGGTGCCGCTTGGAGGATGTATATTGCAAGAATATGTCTCCAATGCCAAAGATAATCGAGATGGATTTAGCGGCGATTTGCCGCCTCGATGAGGTGAGAACCGACGATCTTAAGTTATCGCTTGAAATCTTAAGGTCAGCAGAACCAGAACTGTCTCCATGCAGAGCTTATTAATGACTTTGAAGTAGCCGGCGGAAAGCTGCCGAGCTATAATTCCAGCAGTTCTTCAAAAACTTCAATTAGCTCCTGATACTCCCCAAGGTTGTACCATTCTCGCTGAGCCTGGAAGTCAAAAAAATATTCTTTAGTTTTGAAATACCCGATATGAGGCATAAATTTTTCATAAAGTGTGTGGCGTTTCATCACATAGATGCAACTGATTTGGCAGAAGCTAGGCTTCTAGTCCATATACTTGCTCATACTAGACACTGATTTCTGCTAGGTAGACAAATTCTATTCAATATCACACGGATTGGCACTATTAGATTGGTTTAAGCAAGGTACGAGCTGATAATGATGCGATTAACTAGAATCTGATTTAATGGAAATATTTTATATAAGGATAAAGATTATGCTAGATAAAATTTAGATTTACCTGCTGGGAAAAGAGGTTTAACCTAGAAGGTTATTAATTAGATTTGGTTGCCAGCAGGTGGAATTCTTTACAAACCAAACTCGCTTACATGACTTTTACTCATTGATGTCCAAGGGAGTAACTCCTTATTCTGATTAATTTCATAGAGAGTGCGTGCAAGATTATCTAGAATTTGTGCAGCACTCATGTTCGATGCGGGAAAAGATGTTAGTTGTGGCCATGAATCTAGTCCACATCCTGTTGCTTCGATTAAATATTTTTGAGTTAGTTTAGCTTTAATAAATCCAGCAAGCGCCGTAATACCTTGTCTATCATTGAAAGGCTGGTGGGAAAGAATGGTAACTTGATATACTTTCTCTTCACCGGATTTACGGAAATGTCCAAACTGCGTGATACCAGTTTCTTTACTAGAGAGATAGTCTGTTACTGTGTTAATTTCATCATTAGTATTGCAAGGATGTTTTACCGCGAGTTCGAGAAATGCGGGTTTTTTACCTTCTGGCCAGTTGAGATTATCTAGAACAATCATCATAGTATCGTGCATCGTGATTGACGATGGAACCTCTTCAGCCCTAAACCCATCTCGAAACATGTTTGGATATAAAGAAATAATTTCTTTTATTGTATCAATATAACTGTCATAAGGCTCCGTGTTCCCTAATACTATAACTTGCTCCACTAATTTGTTTTCAAGGGTAATTTCATTGTAAAGATGAAAGGCGCGTTTGAAAATATTTGCTGAGGAAGTTCCGAGAAATAAAACAGAATGTGACTTATGGGGCATAGGTATTGTGTCCAACAAATCACTCTCTCTAAGCAGTCTTTCAAGCTTGCTTTTAATGGTAGGATCAAATTCGTTATAATTTTCCAAAGCCCAGCGTTGTCCTGATTTGCGAAGAAACTTTTCTTGAGTAAATTTTACCATTTCGTTTAAAGGAATGTAATCACCGTAATCTTTTAAAAATAATTCTGCTTGAGGTGGATCGAGTATTTCTAAAAGCTTTATCCAGAGCATCGAGGCATAAAATTCACCATCGTTTTGGAATGCATATTTTTCAAATTTCGAAACGGTCATTTACAGGTACTCCTGAAGCGAATTGGTAGTTTATTACTAGTAAGTATTGTTGCGGTTTAAACAGTGGCCTAAATTAGAAAAACTGCTAAGGCTAGCAATTTGATAGCATCTGCAGTTCTCGAGTTTAGCCATTTAAGCGGCTATTGAGAGCTTATCAACCAAGGAGTTGATTGTATTTCAGAGCATTTATCGAAATCAAGCTGATTTTCAGACTTTAAAAAATGCTTTTTCAGCCAAATATAGCATCGAACAATCGCTAAAATTTCCGAGAAAGTAAGCTCCCCGTTTTGATCATACCAAGATGCCAATTCCATGCTAATCAGTTTCTTTGTATGATGTCTTTTAAAGGAAACCAGAGTCATAAAAAAAAGTCCCATTAATAAAGGAGTGGCTCAAGCAATTGCTTTGTCAGACCACTGTCACTGAGTTTTTACCGCAATGTTGGCACGAGTTTCCTCGTAAGGGACTTCGATATTCCAGCGAAGGACAAAGTAATTGATGATTTTTATTGGCTCCAAATTAAAATCGGTACTGAAAAAAGTGGCAGCAGTGTTTTTCCAATCGGGTGTTTTAACAAAAACAACGCGTAATATAATAGAAACAAGGCCTGCGGGATACCACAAGCATACAAAGGAGAGGTACTCAATCTCTCGTTGTTTTCCAGCATACCGGTTACTGTACCTATCTACTAACTTCGCTTTGGGTCGTTCAGAAGGTCTTTAAGACCTGTTCGCTTACCCTTAATGGGTTTCCTGCCTAATTTTTTCTTTTCTGGTACCACGAATTCGAATAGTTGCCATCAAGTCGTAGTCTGGAGATTAGGGCTACATGACATTGAATGCAAGAAATAGCCAGATCCATACGAGCATAAGCACCATCTTCATTCAGGGACGTTTGAGCCTACGACTCAGTACCTTAACCATTTAGCGTGTCCAGTCCAAGGAGGTCTTTTGCCTAAGGTCCCGCTTTTTCATTCGAATTTTTGGAAGTAGCAAGTACTGTTAAAAAACTAATACCCAAGGCCGTTTGCACCAAGGTAATGGAACAATAAGCGTCATACACTCCCACTTTAAACCAAAGCTGGTGACTACATTAGACTTACTGGATCTGAGCGCATCTCGATATAAACCTTTTGCTTTAATTTTTATACCTTTACGCCGCTCTAATGTCTCATCTACTGCTACAAGAATAGGCCATGGGCTGGGGAAGCAACCTTACAAACAAGCCAAGCAAGATTTTAGCAAGCACCAAACCATTCCACAGAGCTCGGCTTGAGACACGATGATATTTTTAAAAATTACGTATCGATGCAAATCCCATCACACGCAGTATACTACTAACCCTTCGTGGCCCACGGTAGAGTCTTGCACCAATCAAAAGAACCTGAATATTTCTCCAGGTCGGTTGTGAAAATCAGATGAAAATACGTTCAGAGATGCTCCAACCTTGGGTATCAAAGCTCATACCACATGCATTTTTTTAGGCGAACTGAAGCATAATGTGTTTGTTAGCGTTGGCAATCCCTTTTTGTTATTTTTTAAACCGCTAGTCAAAAATGGCTAAGCTAGAGGATTCGCTGACATCGATAAATTGGACTATAATTAAACAGCGCTATTTTTTGCTGGAGCCCCTCATGTTAAGTTTATCTCTTAGAAAATATATGAAGGATCATGATATTGCCTATAAAACTATCAATCACCCTAGAGCATATACCGCTTCGCAATGTGCACAAGGTGCGCATATTAAAGGCGAGTCTTTTGCTAAATCGGTTATTGTCAAATTAGATGGAAAATTTGTCCTCATCGCCATTCCTGCAAATGTCCGTCTGGATTTAGAACGATTAAAAAACGAAACCCATGCCAAACAGGTAGAAATTGCTAAGGAGTTTGAGTTTCAAGATAAATTTGCTGATTGTGAAGTCGGCGCCCTACCGATTTTTGGTGAGCTTTATGGTATGGATGTTTATCTTGCAGACAGCTTGGCACATAAAGAATGGTTAGTCTTTAATGCAGGCAATCATACCCAACTGCTAAAAATTAAATGTAATGATTTTTTAAACCTTGTTCATCCTAAAACGTTATCACAATGTTAAAAGGTTCATGTCAATCTGTTGCTAAATTAAAGGCCAAAAGAGACTGTTTTCCTTGCTATTTCTTCATCAAAAAATTGAAGAGGAATTTTTTTCGTCTTGGATTGATCTAAAGAATACTGGAAATGATCTGAAAGGAGTTCATTGATAATCAGAGTCATTAGGGCGAAAGCAATCGTGGTGAGAAAAAATTGACTATATTCCATATCAAATTGGTATGCCAAAAAGGATGCTGCAAGTAAGCCTAAACCACAAGCAATCGCTTTTCTAATCGTTTTATTCCAATAAATCGGGCCACTCTTTTCGTAAATCATTTTTTGTTCGCGTCTTAATTGACTCAGTTGTTTTTCCTTAAAGTCACGATAATCTGAAGCTTTTTCGCGAAGATCTCTATACGAAACGGGGAAAAATAGGCAATTGGCGCTCTGGCTTATCGAGTTAAAACGCTTGCAACTTAAGGCAACCGAAGCCATATCCTTTGGGTCAATAATGTAATTATTCTCATTATCGCGGGCATTTAGAACCTCCAACAGCATCTCATCGGCAAGTTCATCAAAAGGATCTTGATTTTTTTGATTGCTATTGCGCATTGTCTTTCCTTGATGTTGACCCTCTATCCTAGTAAAAACCATATTAGATGGTACTGACCTAAACGTGAACAAAATCTCTCATAATAAATGATTTCCAGGGAAACCGTTTCACATCCATTGGCATTCAAAATAAATCATTTTGACCTTATTCTACCCAATAGTATGATTAGGACATTTTTATTTAAGAAGAGAAATACCATGCCCACATATTGGGATCCTATGACTTAAAAAATACTGAGATAGAGGAAAACACCTTCCTCTATCTACTGAGAGTCACAGAGGATTCTTTTACTATTCATGGGATATCCTCGAAATAAAACTTTTATTTTGTGATGTGACAACACATGACACAGAATATTGGCCTATTTCTACTACTGACTTAATGGCAAAATTTTCTAACGAAACGCTTTTTGAAAATGACAACTTAACAACAAAATTCTTGTCACTTCAAGTAGTAATTGAAAATTTAGATTTTAATCCCACTCTTATAGAGGCCCAGAAGTTCATCAAGGAGATGAGTCAAGATGATACTGAGTTGTTCAGTCATAGCGTGACACATCCAGGTAAAAAAATGGTTAATAGGAATAGATTCTTTATTCATACGAATCCACCAACTAGCCCATCCACATTAGTGACTCCAGCCGGACTAGTCCCCCCACAAGCGTTGGCTCAGCTACAAGATCGAATCAATGAATGGCTTTATGAGGACCATGACCTCCATGGTTGTAATCTTTCCCTTTAATAGCTTCAACCTGAGTATTAAGTACAAATCGAACAACTGTTTCAGCCTCAAGGTATATTGCATTTGAGTCATGATAGATAACGATTTTGCAATTCCTTGACGATTTTAAATTGCTATGGTGTTCATTTTCACCTTTCAGGATAGCCAAAAATTCATATCATCCAGACTACTCATCCCGCAAAATTTTAAAAATTGTCTATAGTTAGTATATCTTACTCAATTTGTTCGATTAATTATGAATATCAATTCACTGCTACAAAAAGATGCTCAATATTGTTCTTTCGGTGACACAGTCCATTATGCAAATCCACCAAAAATATTTAGTAACTGCCAAGGGAGTTATCTTTATGATGAGAAAGGCATTCCCTATTTAGATTTGCAAATGTGGTATTCAGCGGTTAACTTTGGATACAAAAACCAACGTATTAGTAATGCCTTAAAACAACAACTGGATGACTTGCCTCAGCTTGCGTGTCAATACCTGCATAAAGAAAAAGTAGAACTAGCGGAAGCCATTTGTACTAATATCGAACAAAGAACCGGTGCAAAAGGACGTGTACAGTTCAATGTGGGAGGCTCTCAAGCCATTGAAGATGCGCTCAAACTGGTTCGTAATGAAATGAAGAAAAACTTGATGTTCGCTTTTATGGGCGGATATCATGGCCGAACACTAGGTGCCTCTTCGATTACCTCAAGCTACCGCTACCGTCGTAGATTTGGCCATTTCTCTGATAAAGCATCCTTTCAACCCTTTCCCTATTGTTTCCGTTGCCCTTATGAAATGAAACGTGAGACCTGCGGCCTATATTGTTTGAATCAGTTTAAAAAATTATTTGAAACAGAATACTATGCTGTATGGGATGATAAGTCCAAAGAAGCGGAATATGCTGCGTTTTTTGTCGAATTGATACAGGGTACCGGGGGTTATGTCATTCCCCCTCCAGGGTATTTTCAAGAATTGGCACAATTTCTTAAGGAAAAAGACATTTTGTTGGTTGCAGATGAAATTCAAATGGGTTTCCATCGTACTGGTAAATTTTGGTCCTTTGAACATTATGGGATCACTCCAGACATCGTTGTCTTCGGTAAAGCCTTAACGAATGGTTTAAACCCAATTGCCGGAATTTGGGCCAGGGAAGAACTCATTTCTCCAGAAAAATTTCCTCCCGGATCAACTCATTCTACCTACTCGTCCAATCCATTAGGAACTGCTATTGGTCTTGAAGTGATGAAGATGTTGTCGGAAAAAAATTATGAGCAACAGGTCAATGAAAAAGGGGCTTATTTTCTAAATAAACTGAATGAACTTAAAAAACGCTGGAAAATGATCGGTCATGTTGATGGGCTTGGTCTGGCACTACGTATTGAGTTATGTAAAGAAGATGGTTTTACTCCGAATCGAGAATTAGCCGATGCAATTTTCAATGCAGGGTTACGTGGCGATCTTGAGGTCAATGGACAAGCCTACGGTCTCGTACTGGATATTGGCGGTTACTATAAAAATACATTTACTCTAGCCCCCTCTTTAGAAATCAGTAAAGAGGAAATTGACCTAGGCATCATTCTTTTAGAACAATTACTCATGCAATGCAAGGCAGCATAGGTTGGTCCTAGCCTCCTGAGGTTAAGTCCTCTTTCATCCTGTGAGTACCCCCAGGATGAAAGACTGAAGTTGTTTATAAGCCATTGATTGTTTCGTCAAAATAAACTTGGAAAGTAATTAAAGAAATTTTTCAAGTTGTTCGCATTGAAATAGATTTACCAGATCCAAAAAGCTATTAAACTCTAAATGCTTTATTTGATGTTGTTGGCAATACGTTAATAAATATTCCTTCGCAAATACAAAATCAACTTGATGTGATAAACACACATCGGATTTGCCATTTCCAATTAAAATCGATTTGCCTGAGTCATTAAATTGCTGCTCATGAAAGATATGACATTTACATAAACCACATCTTGATTTGCACTGTTTCACTTCAAAAGGGAAACTAATCGCAACCCCTTCTTTCAGGAATGACAAATGATTTGAGTAATAAGGTATTGAAAGAAGTCCATGTTTTTTTAGCAGATACTGGATGGGATAATCAATACCATCACTAACGATAATAAGTTTTGCCTTGTTTTGCATTAAAGTACAAAATTCAATAAAACCCGCATCAATTTCAATATGTTCTAATTCATACCTAATTTCAGCATCCATCCCTCGAATCATTGCATATTGGGCTTGCATGCAGTCTTTGGAGCTTATGCGGCCAGAAAGCCAATCTTGCTCTATTTGATTAAAATCACCCTGTGCGAATATTTCTAATAAGCTGTCTGTAGTGTCCGTTTTCGTAATCGTTCCATCAAAATCTATAAAAATATTCAAGATATATACCTTACCTTTTTTGATTTACTGTTTTGCTTGATAAAGCGAATCAAATTGAGCGCAACAAGCTCTTTTTCATTATCCAGAGTAATAATGTGGTAGGAATTGTTTAAATAAACGATTTCTATTAATTCCGCACCAATATGATTTTTAACATACTCAGCATTTCTGTAACTTGCCATATCATCGTCTAACGAATGGACAACTAAGGTGGGACTCTTAATTTGAGGTAATTTTCCTTGAATATGTTTAATCAACTTATCCACTTCATACAACCCAAGCGCAGGCACTATCATATTACCGGTTTTAGCGATATTTTTTTCTTTACCATTCGCCAATAAGGATGCAATTGACTCTCGTATTGCCTCATTTTTAATTCCATAAGGCGCCTTATCCTGAACTTTATAAATATGACGCAAATAACTGTGAATCATGAGAGACTGAAACACACGTTGCCATCTTGAAATATTCCAGCCATCATAAAAAAATACAGGGCTTAAAAGGATCACTCCTGCTATACGATCTGGGTATTCTACCGCTAAATTCAAGGCAAGCAGGCTACCTGCAGAAAGACCCGCAACAAATATTGTTTCACAATGCTGTGACAATAAATCATAGGCCTTTTTAACGGACATATACCAATCTTGCCAGCTGGTTTTTTTGAGAGCACGATAACTGGAACAATGTCCTGCTAATTGAGGAACAGCAACGGTTATATCCGAGCGAGCTAACTGAAATGCCAATTCACTTACTTCACCGGGGGTTCCGCTGTAACCATGTATTAATAGAACACCAACCTCTTTACGCTTAAGTAAAAAACCATGTGCGCCTAACTCCTCTTGATAGGGATTAAAAGGTACGATTTGATGTTCTACTGGTGCTGTATTGTTCATGATGCTGTTACAAATCAGATGAATTGAGGGATAGGTTTCAATTAAGTTGGGATCTACCTGACAATGAAAGGTTTGCTCTAAATCTGCTAATAACTCAAAATAACCAACTGAATCTATCCCCAGCTCAATTAAAGGCTGCTCTAATGAGATTTTATGCTGCGGTATCGATGTCTTCAGAGCAATTTGTTCTAATAACCAGGATTGGATCTCGTGCTCTTTAATGCTATTGGTTTTGGAGTCAAGAGCTGACTCAGTGAAAGGCTGATTCAATTTGCTCTGTTCTAAATCATGTTTTTCACTTTGATACTCATACAGCATTGGTAGGCTTTGATTGATGTAAGCGTCCTTCATGGCATTACGTTGTAACTTACCACTCGTTGTTTTTAGGGTTGCACGAGCAGGTAATAAAACTATGGAATAAGGGATTATGGCAAAAGTTTGAGTGATTACTTTTCTCACCGCCAAACAAATGTCTTCATATTCTTTTTTAGGGATACCAGAATTTATCTCAGCCAAGATAATTAATTTCTCTTCTTTGTCTTTTGAAATAGAAAATGCAGTACAACAACCGAGTTTAATCGAGCCATGCGCTGAACTTGCTTTAAACTCGATATCATGAGGATAGAAATTTTTACCATGGATCACAATCAGTTGTTTTATGCGCCCGGTAACGTATAACTCACCTTGGTGAAGGAACCCTAAATCTCCTGTTCTAAGAAAGGTCCTCTGATCTTGAGTTTGATAAAAAATTGTTTTGTTTAATTCCTCACAGTGCCAATACCCTGATGAAACACTTGGACCCGCAACTAATATCTCACCTACTTCATTTTCATCACCAAATTGTCCCGTACTCAGATTAAGAATTTTTACGTCTAAGCTGGGGGTCCCATGGCTCAATAAAATTTTGCTATCTGAGTCGCGTTTTTTAGTGGGGGTTACTATGTTTCGACTTAAATCTGACTGGGAGACTATCAACTTTTGCAGATGCCCTTGGGGTTGTTGCACGGAGACCATTACGGTCGATTCTGCTAGGCCATAGGAAGGTGAAAAACTGCTTTTTTTAAATCCACAGGATTTAAAAGCCTGATAAAAACGTTCAAGGGTCTCATAATGGATTGGCTCTGCTCCATTCACAGCCACCCGCCAACCGCTTAAGTCTAAAGTTTTCTTTTGACGATCCGTAATCTTGCTCAGGCAGTACTCGTAGGCAAAATTAGGTCCTCCGCTCACATCCGCACGAAAAGTATTGATCTCGTGCAACCAAGAATAAGGATTTTTAAGAAATTTAAGGGGTGACATCAACAGACAAGGGACACCATAAATAATCGGTAAAATAATATGCCCAATTAAGCCCATATCATGATAAGGAGGTAGCCAAGACACGCCCCGACTATCCTGATGAACTCCATATCCTTTAATGATTAACTGTATGTTATGCAATAAATTCTGATGGGTATTGATCACGCCTTTCGGCAAACCTGTGGACCCAGAAGTATACTGTAAAAAAACAATCGAATCCGGATCCGTTGCATTGAACTCCATCCGAGCGAATGAGCTCATGTGATAAGAGGAACATTTTATCAGCTTAAGTTTTTCTACATCCCAATTTAACTGTTGGGATTGTCGCCCTAAAATATAAATTAATAATTTTTTAATCGGCAAAAATTGCATGACTTTTTTAAGAATCTTCAAATTGTAGAGTTTCTTATAAAGCTCTTGCGTGGTTAAAAGAATAGTCGGCTGTGCATCGACGATAATTCCTTGTAATTTCTCGATTAATCCTTGATTCAATGGAGGGTAGCTTGGAACGCTAATTACCCCAGCATAAGCACAGGCAAAAAATGCGATAACAAATTCCAAGCCTGGTGGGTAAATCAACAAAGCGCGATCCCCCTTTTGAGTATTGTTCATAATTAGCCGCGCTAAGGAACGAGACTCAGATTGCAGCTTACTGTAACTTAATTCCTCTCTCACTCCATCTTCATTAAGGTAATATAAAGCAACTGAGTTTGGTGTTCTTTGCGCGTGAATATCTAAAGCGTCAGTTAGAAGCATTAATTGATTGAACTCGAATTCTGATAGCGACATAGGACAACCCGCAAATGGACGTATTATTTGACATATTTTTAATAAGTCTAGACCATTTTTGATCATGTTGTAGTGAGGGATGGTATTTAATCCATAGTCAATTAATCGCATCATCTGTTGTTTGAGTGGGATAGCTAAAATAATTGGAACACCAGATGCGAATTATTTAAGGCCTGTTTTTGCGCGGTATTCAACCTTTTATGCAAATCGTTCAAACATGTTGTCCATTAGAGTATTTCATTATATGGAAGTGTTCTATAATTCTCTGCGCTGAATTCAAGCCCATTCAACACTAAGAGTTGAGCTGGTTATGCGTATCATGACATTGTTTTATCTAAGGAGTAACCATGAAGCACAAACTTATTATAGTCCCTGGCTGGGGAGGCACAGAAAAATTGTGGGAATATCAATGCCAACATCTTGCCGATATTGTTGATAGCACGGTTACCTATTTTTTTGATATAGTATCAATAGAAAAAATGGCAGAACAATTACTTGCTGAGGCACCAGAACAATTTATTATTTGCGGCCATTCTTTAGGGGGATGGGTAGCACAACACGTCGCCATAAAGGCACCTCATAGAGTATCTCATCTGGTTATCATGGGAAGTTGGACAGGTGATTTAGATCAGGGTAAACGCCAATATTTTGAACGTTGGCAACATGAGATTGAAAACAACAATCTTGAAGGTTTACTCCATGAGGTAAATTCAACCAGCGTTCACCCTTCCCGCAGCAATGATAAACTGTTGATGAATACTCTTTTTGAAGGACAAGCAAAAGTTCCCAAACAAGGTTTTTTGAATCAAACTAGAGCAATGCTCAATAGCCAATCAACTACGGCACAGCTTCATGAAATTGTTTGTCCCACGTTGATCATGTACGGCAGGCAAGATAGCGCATTTACCATAGAGTCACAACAATCAATGAAAGAGGCAATTGCTTCGGTAAAACTAGCAATTATTGAAGATTGTGGTCACATGCTCCATGTTGAGCAGCCTCAAACAGTAACCTCATTATTGAAATGTTGGCTTGAAGACCAAATCAAGTAGATGATGGATAAGTTTGGTGAGATTAATTCATGCTTTACATCATTTTCTCCGCTTCATCAACAACACTCTGGGACATGATGTATCAGCCATTAATTTTCTAAATTCTACATAGAGTTTGACAGACTATAAACAGACTTATCCACAGAAAATGTGAATAACTCACAAAGGAATATTGTACTTTAAAAGATAAATAAACGAGATGGGGTATGGTTTGAGGGCAGGCTTTAAGTTGCAATTCTGTCGTGAATGGAGAGGAGATATCCACACACGCATATTTGAAAGGATTATAGACGTAGCTATCTTAACAAATAAAAAATAAAAAAACAGTCTTGACTCGAACAATTTTCTATTTTTATTTTGATTTTCCATCTTCGACAGTGAGAATACGATTAAAAACCCAATAAAAATTGGCTTTATGAATAAATTATTCAAAAGAATACTCGAAAAGATCCAGCAAAATGGTGTAAAATTGAGCAATTGTTACTATGTAGGTAGGATATTTCTTTGAAATCAGTTGATATTGAAAAAAGCTTACAGTCCCTGGACACCCGCGTATCTACAGTTGAAAAAATTATTGGCAGTGTATCGCCAATCACGCCAGTAAAGCAATCAAAGTTAATTAAAAATAAGAAAAGTGTAGACCGCTCAAAATCAACACCGAGACCGATGTCAGGAAATTGGCTGGGATTCGTCGCCTCAGTATGTTTTATTTTAGCTGCTTGTTTCATTGTTAAATTATCGATTGAATCAGGATGGCTAACTCATGAAAAGCAGCTTGGGGTAGCGACTCTGTTTGGAATGGCATTGTTTGCAGGAGGCATTGTCATTTCCACTGCCGATAGAATATACGCATGTTTTTTACCAGCTGCAGGGGCAATTGTACTTTATTTTACTGGTTTTGCTGCCTATGAGTATTATCTATTCATTTCATTTCAAACGGTTATTGCCATCACCACAATTGTCTCGGGAATTTCAATTTTGTTTTATCTAAGGTTTAGGCATGATATTTATGCCATTATAGCAGCCTTGGGTGCTTATATTGTCCCAATTGTTTCAGGTGTTGAAAATAATACTTTATTTTCTTTATATTACTTCACAATTTGTTCCTTAAACTTCGCAACCCTTGCTATTTGGGTGGAGTCACGCACCTTAACAATGATTTCAGCGTACTTGGCAATATCAATCACTGCGGTGATTGGGCTAGAGCTGGATCAAGATGTATTAATTGCAGCAGTACTTGCTATTAATTTTTTAATCTACTCTATAGGGACCCTCTTTTATACTCAATTGACCAAGAAACAACTTACTGAAAAAGAATCTTGGAGTCTTTTCCCTGTATTACTTATTTTCTATGCAATGGAATATTATTATCTAAGCCGTATTGATCAGACTATAGCCTCGTGTGGCTCGCTAGCTGCAGCAGCCCTTTTAATTGGACTTTATTATTCCGCTAAAAGATGGCTTCCTGAACGCCGATTTAATAGCCGCAACGTTTTATTGACTTTTGTAACACTTGTTTGTTTTCATTCGATTTACCTTGGACTTTTACCATTAACGCTAAAACCTTGGCTTTTCCCTTTGATAGTTTTTGGATATGCCTTTGGACATACCCAAGTAAGCTCGATTAAATGGAGCATTCCTCTTTTAATTCCATTTGTGGCACTTTCTGCAATATTGGGTATTGAATATTTAAATATCTTAGGCCATTTACTTAGTAGTAAGGGATTATCCTGGTCCGTTGTAGCATGGGCTTCTTTTGTTAGCATTTGGTTCCTATTAATACGAAATCGTAAGGAGTTAGGTCATAAAGAAGAATATTGTTATGTTTTACTGGCAGCGGCACATCTTTTTGCAATTATGAGCCTCTACCAGCTGACCACTGACTATGGAACCCTAGCGGTATCTGCCTCTTGGCTTGCATACGTACTCATCATCTTGCAAGTTTCATCCTTAAGAAATGATGTCCTCATTGCAAAATCGGTATTGATTGTTTTATTTTTTGCTGCGGGCAAAGCCCTCCTTTATGATGCGGCATCCACACCAACAATTATACGAACACTGTCTCTAATTCTCACCGGTGTGGTGTTATATGCTTCAGGTTTGGTTATTAGGAAAAAAACGAACTGGCAAGGCAGATTGTTAAAGAATTGTCCTTCGGAACAGACTAAAACGGATTAATTATCAAAAAATTATAAAATTCAAGGCACACTAAGCGGTAATTTATGAGTAACCAATCAAACACGCTCACTATCAGTGTGACGGTGTTCGGCTGAAATATGGAAGAAATTTGCGCATTTTAAATGTTGATAATATAATCATATTGATGCGTTTTGCATCTAAATATAAGATAAGGAGTTCTAAATGAAGATCAAATCATCAACAGCTGCATTAATTGCTATTAGTATGATTGCAGCCTTTGGAACGGCCCAAGCAGGATGCTATAAACATGAGCCCGGATGGCACATGGTATCAAAAAAATGCAACATCAAACCTGCTGAAACCTGGCAACAATATGAGAGTGGGGTCTACACTCAACCCCTTGGAAAAAGCTTATTCTCAATGAGTAGATAGTATTACTATTCAATCAATGGGTTTTGACTCAGTTAAAACCCATTGATTGAATAAATCCTAAAAATACCTTCTCCCCCGAGGAGAGAAGGAAAGTTTCTTGTTCTAGCCTCGAAATTCTGTGAATAATTTCAAAGTTTTTTCTTTGGATAGCTGACCAACTGAACTTAACTCAGTCAGCTTATTTCCTTGCGCATCATAAAATAGCATAGTGGGTATACCATAAATATGGAACGCTTGACGAATCATTGCGACTGCCTCCGTTTTTTCACTAATATCAACGCGAAGATTTACCGAATCGTACATGGCATCAATGACTTCAGGTTGATTGAAAACATACTTATCCATTGCTTGGCAATCACTGCACCACCCCGCAAAAAACTCTATAAAAACTCGTTGATTTTTTGCCTTGGCTGCAGCTAATTTGGCATGAACCTCTTCAAGCGTATGTACCATAACAAATGGAGCATGCACAACAGGCCTCTGAATGGAAGTGGGTGTAAACGCATGATAAGCCAAAGCCCCTGCCCCCATCATGGATAATAAAGCCAATCCTTGCAACAGTCGCCCAGCTAAATGACGTTCTTGACGAAAAGCACCCAAGATCCATGAGCTCATGAGCAAAACAGTAACCCAAAGTACATTAATCCAAAACGGGGGTGCAACACGACTCAATAGCCAAACAGCCATAGCAAACATCATTAGGGCAAATATTTGTTTGATGCGCACCATCCATGGGCCAGAGCTCGGTAAAAAACGACCATAACCAGCCCCTACAATCAACAAAGGCATTCCCATACCCAAAGCCATAACAAAGAGTAATAAACCACCTTGAGCAACACGATGGCTCTGCGAAATATAGGTCAGAATCCCAATTAATGGCGCTGTGACACACGGGGATACAACCAAGGTGGATAATGCGCCCATTACCGTCGCAGAGATAATTCCATATTGGCGTGAGTTGTTTGACGCAACCTGATTAAAAACTGGAATGCGCAATTCAAATACACCCAACAGCCATAAGCCCATAAGCGTCAATAAAATACTAAAGCTTCCAATAATTATCGGCTGCTGCATTAACGTTTGCACGGTAGACCCGAACCATGCTGCCAACATTCCCGCTATGGCATAAGTAAGCGCCATCCCAATCACATAGCCCAAAGACAATTTAAAAGCTTGCCTTCCGGTACTTGCACCTTGGCCGGTAATGATACTGGATAGAATCGGCACCATAGGCAGAACACACGGTGTAAATGCCAGCAGGACACCAAGGAGAAAGAATGCAGTCAGATAAAAAATTGGACTATGGTTTTGGATAAACATCAATGCATCTGCAGGGTTTGCACTGCCAATTCCCGCAAAAACAGAAAAGGGAATACAGGCCATCAATGATGACACAATTAGTTTGTTCATTTTTGATTCCTCAATAATTTATTTTTTGAATTTTAAAAATTAACAAGAAACCAAAATGGGAGGGCGATAAATTTCGTCGAATGGTGAATTATATTTAGAGCAAATAAGAAGAAAGCTTAATAGGCCCACGAGGCTTCGAATTATCCAGGATGATGCTAAATGAAATTCCTCCTTAAGCCAATAAGAAGAAGAAAAACAACTACTGCTCATCGATTGCTGCTGGGAACAAGGCGTTACGGAAAAAGAAAATGCGATAGGTGCCTGTATTTTTTGTTTCGGACAGGTTGGCATTTTAAGTGGTGCAAGAAAGACAGCACTCATGAGCAGCAATAGGATTAGTGGGCGGCATTTGTTCCTCATTAGGCCACCATAGCATAATGAATATAAAAAAATCAATGTCCCCTTCTTCAAAAGAAGGCTGGATAAAAAATAGAGTAGTAAATATTAGCCATTGGTATATTAGCGCAGCGTACTATTGGAATTCATTTGTTTGATTAGGTGATAGAGAAGTAAAACCCGCTCAAAACCTAATTAATGAATGGTTTTAGAATTCGAATGCATTTATGTTTATAAAGGACTGGACCTTGGATTTTTATTCCATATAAGGATGTGCTCTAAGGGAGATATGTTTACACCGGTTCGTGCGATCAATATTGATCTTACATATTAAGTTTTTGAGATTGCTTCTCATCAAGAAATTCTAAAAACTCGCTCACATTCTCTTCGTTCTGAGGATCAAGGGTCGCAAGTCTTTGATAAAACTCCTCTACCTTAGAATCTCTGCCACGGAGTTCATGAAATGCTTTCATAACTCCAGAATCTGACTTCTTACTCTGGGCTAACTCGATTAGGTTTGTTAACGTTTCATTTGCACTTACAGAGCCACTTTCAAAGCCCGTTATTATGCCGACCATTTGTTGTAAGCCGTCAACATCAGGATAATTTTTTTGAAATGCTCTTATTTTTGTAAAAATGTCATCATTGATTTTATGGTCCAGATCAATCCTAAATTTTTTAACTTGTTCTATATCATCGGGATCAAGGGCTGCAAGTTTTTGATAAAATGTCTCTACCTTAGGATCTCGGCCACGGATTTCATGAAATCCTTTCATAACTTCCGAATCTGACTTCTTCCACTGAGCTACCTCGATTAGTTTTGCTAACGTTTTATTTGCATCTTCCGAGTTCCATGCCATGCCTGTAATTATGACATTCATTTGTTGTAAGCCATCTACCTTAGGATATTTGTTACAAAATCTTGCTATTTCATTACACAGGTTTTCACACAAGTCTTTTTTAATTTTATCTTGCTTTAGAGCATTTAAACTTTCTTTATGCTGAGTGGATGGACAATTTTTATCCAAATAAGTGCCGTCGCCCTTTTTCTGAGGTACTACTTTATCGGTTTTCGAATTAAATTGTTGAGCATTTTTTGCAACTAATGCTTTATCTATTTGTGCACTTACGTCTTCAAGATCTTTTCCACCCATAAAATATGCATCGATATTAACCTTACCTTGAACTCCTCCAAACTCTCGCCTTCGAGTTTGTTCCTGCCAGATAAATGGTTGCACATTAATTCCATAATTTCTAATAGCACATTTAAAGTTATATATACCGCTTTCTTCTCTATCTGATCTAAGATATTTATCTTCAGCTATCTCTTGCTGATGCGTGCAAGAAACTTGAAACGCGTCAGCATGCCAAATGATTTGCTCCTCTTTCATCAATTCATTTAATTTTGCGGCAATTTTTGTATTTTCCTCTTTCACCATCTTGATATATTCGTCATGTGTCCTGGTAGCGGCTCCATATAAAGTATTAAGCCTATTAGGATCATTAATGGTCTCAGTTTTACTGGTAACTCCATTGCTATTAGCAGTCCATTCTGGTCCTAAATGCTGAGCAATTTTTTGATGAAATTGTTCTCTACGCGATATTTCGCTATTGATTTTTTCTTGGCTCATACAATGCTCATAGACAATACAGCTTCTGTTTTAAATATAGTTCATATTTTTATCAGCAGAATGGAAAATTATTTGAGGGGCAGTTTTTTTAACTTCGAACTACCTTAGTCTTATAGCCGTATTAGCGCAGCGTAATATGAGAAACTAAACTTTGAAGGAGGTAGATCCTTAACATCACAAGATGATACAGATAAATACAGTGGATTTTTGGTTATTGGAAATTTGATTTTTATCCCCGTATTACGCTCCGCTAATACGGGCTACGGTGTATTGGCTTATATAGAACAAACGGCTTGTAATTCCTCTGAGCCTAAATTGATAAGATTGATTTGGGTTCCCGATTCCGCACTGACCGAGACACTGCTGTTATTCTTTACCCTGACTAAGGTCCCCTGTCCGGTGGACAATTTTTTCCCATTGATAGTGCCACTATTTTTGATCACATTAATTTTAATTTTACTGTTATTTGGATGGCTACATTGAACAACGCATGTCGCATTGAGTGTCCAGAGCGTATTATTAGCAAGTAACTTTGTTTCATTAGGACTCAATTTAAATGTTTTTTGCGACGCATTAGACTGTGAACAGAACAATCCTATGATAATGAATAGAGAGAGGGTCATAATTTTATTCACATTACATCCTTAATGACGTTAACGCCCAAGCTGATTAACCATTGAATATAGAGATCATATTTTATACAATAAACCTTAAGGTTTTATTAAGACCTTCAGAGTTGCCTTGTTACACAATAGCCCTCACTATAAATACTACCCCATAGTGACTGAGAATCATAACATGTAACACGAAGAAATACGGTCGCTTTGCCATGTGCAAAGGGTCCATCAACCAACTCAAACAATCCTGTTGCTGTGGCGTACTTGCAGTCAATACAAAGTAGACTTGTAATTTTGTGTTACATTTATAATATGGCTATCAACTCTGCGCTGGGGAGCAATTTGAAAGCATTTTCCCATATGAATATAATTATCAAGCTTGTTTCAACGAGCATTATAGTTATTATTTGCGGATTAATCCGCATCTTGGCGTGGAATCAATATTCTGTTTATTTAGGGTATGGACCTTTTTATGTCGCAGTGATGCTCCCTGCTTTATGGGGCGGGTTTTATGCAGGAATATTTGCAACATTTTTTAGTTGTTTTTTTGTTTATTATTCTGGCTTTATTCAGCCTGCTCAAATTGACGAACATAACTCCATAGTAACGCTGATTTACTTTTGTGTTAATGGGGCTATTTTTTCGTTAGTCGGGGAATATTTTAGATTTACTCTAAAAAAAATGAGATCGGCCTTATCCAAGGCAAAACGTTTATCCGATGCGCTGGATTGTATCCCAGTATATGTCTATATGAAAGACCTTAATCACCACTATATCTATGCTAATAAACCAACGCTTAGGTTGTTTCAATGTTCTGAATCAGAACTAGCAAATTTCGATGATAATCATTTCTTTCCTGAGGCCACTGTGAAACGGTTGCATGAGATCGATGATAGGGTATTTTACCAGCAAACAACCACACAAGAAGAAATTCACAGCATAGAACCAGATGGTCATTCGCGGGTGTATTGGGAGGTAAAAACACCGCTATATGACGAAGACGATGACCATAACATATATGGTTTGTGTGGGGTATCTATCGATATCACTGAACGGAAAATTAATGAAGATGCACTTCGGGAATCTGAAGAACGCTTTCATTCTGTGTTTGAAGCTGCTGCTATAGGGATGGCCATAGTTGACATTACTGGACGTTTTGTACAGGTTAATCAGGCATTGTGTCAACTTGTAGGATATACATCGGATGAGCTGTTGAAAAAAACATTCATAGACATTACACATCCCGATGATCTCCAGACCGATCTTGGTTATGTAAAACAATTATTAGAGGGAACACTCAGTAGTTATCAATTAGAAAAAAGATACGCTCATAAAGACGGCCGCATCATTTGGATTTTATTAACCGGCTCCGTAGTCCATGATACAAATAAAAACATCAAATATTTCATTGCGCAAATTATGGATATAACCCAGCAAAAATCCCTGATAGCCAAATTAGAACAGCATGCTAATCAAGATTTTCTTACCGGCTTAAACAATAGAAGATATTTCATTGAGCAAGGTGGGTTAGAATTTGAACGTGCTAGACGTATGAAATATAACATCGCTATTTTAATGGTCGATATTGATTATTTTAAGAAAGTCAATGACATGAACGGCCATAAAGTGGGTGACTTAGTGTTACAGCATTTTAGCACGCTTTTGCAGCAGCATTTACGGAGCACTGATTTGGTTGGTCGCATTGGTGGCGAGGAATTTGCCATTATTCTGCCTAATGTTTTGGAGAAAAGTGCTCTTGAGGTTGCAGAAAAGCTTCGTTCTCTCATTGAAAAGAGCCCTTTTGAGGTGCTATCAGGACAAAAAATATATTACACCGTCTCAATCGGAGTCTATATTTCGGATGTTGTGAATGCTACCGTTGAAGAATGCTTATATGAAGCTGATGAGGCATTGTATCAAGCGAAAAACTCAGGCCGAAACCGCGTGTATTCTATTGTGGGAAGCCTTCGCTAGCGTCTGGGGTATCCCTATAGATAGAATGTGAGCCCCGCCACCGGAGCTACTATAACCCCTCTGTAAAACCTGGGCAACAGAATACCCCGACGTGCAAAGTCGTACGCTACGGCTACATAAGAGAGTGCTATGCTTTATGTATGCCAATAGCTAATAAAAACCAACCCAAAATAAAGAACAGACCACCAACCGGAGTGACAATCCCAATGGCTTTTACTGTAAACAAAGTCATTAAATACAAGCTTCCCGAAAAGAAGAAAATGCCTGCAAGAAATAGCCATCCTGAAATGTATATGAATCGGTTATTAAATTGCATCAGTAGCATCCCATCAAATAATAAAGCCAAACTATGTATCATCTGATAGAAAACTCCGGTTTTAAAAACATCCATCTGCACATCACTAAGCTGAGTCTTCAAACCATGTGCAGCAAATGCGCCGAGAATGGTAGCAATCATTGCGAATAAAGCGCCGAATGTAATGAAACGTTTCGAAGCGAGTACTGTAGAATTAATTTTAATCCCTCCCGTCCTTCTCTTAGAATTAAAAATATGCACCAAACAGGACACTAGCATAACATCTTAATACATGAGTAGATGTTTTTTTAAGTGAAGAAAGAATGAAATGAACGAATAGAACATAAAAATCAAAGCCCGTACTGGACGGGCTATTTGTTCTTAAGCTTGTTGGCCTTGACTGACAACAACAGACGTGACCATCTCAGTATCTGTGGAAGTAAATTGAGTTTCCTTGCATAATCTGACGTACTCTTTGTGGGTTATTAATAAATAAAATAGAGCAGAGATTACCAGAATGTAATAGGCATTTTGGTAAAAATAAATTAACCACAAATAGGAGAGAAATGGCGTTGTTAGTACGAGTAACGTACTTGCCTTCATGCGCCGTGTAACCTGAATTCCTCCATAAATGACCATTAAAATTAAAATGGACAAATTCATTTTGAGAAAATCATTTGCTGGCAAAGTACTCATCATGACGCCAAGAATACAGAAAACGATTAAACCAAATATCCTGGTATTGGGTTTGATAGCTCCCATACTAATCGGTGCAGCCATATATCCAATTAAATGATAACCAGTAACAATCACCATGAGTGAGGCCCAACTATCGGAGTTCCAGAGAAATATTGCAGTTAAGGTAAAATTAATGAGTAAGGAACGACGACACAAATTATATTTAGGATGTAATTTAGTAATCGAACGGCTAGGCATTTGCCCCTCTTTAGCCATCGCATAAAACATCCGGGAAGCACCACCTAGATAAGAGTATCCAGTGCCTGATGGACTCACAATACTATCAGCAATGAGCAGCATCGCTAAAAAGTGTACGCCCATCAACATGGCTAAATTAATCAAAGGTGAATGAAAATTCAGACTACTCCAACCTCCGGCTAACATGTCATGAGGAACTGCCCCCATAAAGGATAATTGAAGTAACATATAAACTACCATGACGATGACAATTGAGAGAACAATTGATAAAGGAATGTTCCTCTTGGGATTCTCCATCTCACTTGCAAAAGCTACAGCCAATTGGAATCCGTTGTACGAATAGATGAGTCCAGCTGAAATAATTGCAGTAATAGCTGAGCCAATACCATATTGAGTGTTGGTATCTAAGCTAAAGTTGCTCGTGTCAAAACGCATGATCAAAAAGATCATAATCGTAAAAATCGGGCTGAGAATTTTTACTACCGTAATTGTATTATTAATCTTGGTTAATAATTTAATGCCAAAGTAATTTATGAATAAATAAATGACTAAGATCCCCAGCGCAAATAATTTACCGTAAATCGTGAGGCTATTTGCCGCCATTAAGGTATCACTTTTGATGGTGGCAGCTAAATATTGTGTGGTGGCCTGAGCTTCTGTACCAATCGTAACCATGAGTCCAAACCAGTTGGCAAACGCAAACGGCATACCAAAAATACTATTATGTGATAAGGCACTGGACCGAGCTGTAGCGCCTCGCACTGGGAAAATCGAGGCGACTTGTGCCAGGCATAGTCCCACGGCCATCACCAATAATGCCGCTAAAATCCATGCAAGAAATGAATAATTTCCCGCAATCTTAGCGTTTAATTGAGCGCTAAAGAGCCATCCGGATCCAACCATGGCCGTAGCAGAAAGCGCTGTTGCACTAAACAATGAAATTTTGGCATGCTTACAACTTGAACTCATAATAAATTACCTTAGACGCTACATCAGAATAAGTGCAGATAAAATATCTATTTTGCATATTTTTAGGTCAGCGTCAATAGATCTAATACAAAATGTATCGAAAAAGATGGTGGGGAAAAAATTGAACTCATGGAAAATTGCGTTCTAAAGCAATTCTTAAACCGACAATCGTTCCATGAGTTAGCCTAGTGAAGAGTAGTGTTCTACAATTTGATTTATAGATATCTTGGGACGATAGGAATTAATTCATTTTTATAGGAAAAAGGATTGGTCGATCTACTCAATTAGGAAGAAAGGATGAGAACAACACGATTAGAAGCATTTAGTGATGGTATGCTGGCGATCTTTATAACCATTATGGTATTGGAAATTAAAATCCCACATGGTGATAATTTTACTAGTCTTCGACCGCTTATTCCTATTTTCTCAAGTTACATACTGAGTTTTATTTATATTGGTATTTACTGGAATAACCACCACCATTTATTTACCGCTACCCAAAGTATCTCAGGAAAAGTTCTTTGGGCAAACTTAAATCTTTTATTTTGGATTTCCTTATTTCCTTTTGCCACAGGATGGATGGGAGAAAACCATTATACTGCGACACCAACATCGTTTTATGGCATAGTCCTTTTAATGGCAGCTATTTCTTACTCCATCCTAGTTCATACCCTGATCTCGCATGAAGGCAAAGAGTCACTGGTGGCACGAGCCATTGGCAATGACTTAAAAGGAAATATTTCCATCGTACTCTATGTACTTGCAATTCCTCTTGCTTATGTGTATGCCTGGATTGCCCAAATGCTTTATGTAATCGTTGCAATGCTTTGGTTCATTCCAGACAGGCGAATTGAAAATAAATTAAAATAACCTGCTACCTTATACTCACAAGTACCCTTGAGATCACCCCTCGCAGCACCAAAGAGGACACCAAGAGTCAAATAGAATAGTTATCGGGTAATCGCAGGTTATTTGCTAGGGAATCGACCATGTTGTTTAAACGTCCCTAGAATTAAATAGTGCTTTCCATCATTTTTTGTAAATCTGCATTCAGAGTACCCATAGCGAAAAAGGCAGGAGTTCTTGGTGCAGTTCGTACTTTAGCTACAGGAGTCGCTTGAATAAATTCTTGATTTAATTTTAAAACGTAAGCTTCGTTAACCCTACTGGGATTAACGCTTCGCACCAATTGGATTAACCAGTTTCCACCAACACGAGCGCATATCTTACCCACAGATAAATCCGCAAGTAATTTTTTTACCTGCATGCTTGAAAGGATGGTCCTTTTTGCGCGGTAATTGTAGTTACTCATTTTGATGGTACTATTTAAAAACTCATTTTTGATGTCTGGATGGACGCCATCTAATTTCTGACCGAAATGTGTAAGTGCCTCAACACTTTCTTTACCATCACGCTTCTGAAGCAAAATAATCCCTAATTGATAAACATCAGTGAGTAAGGTTATTGGAAAATCTTGTTTTTTAGGAAGATTTTGTTGTACTTTCTCTTTCAATAATTCATTGGCTAACAGAGTTTTTTTTGCCTCTTCACTAAACTCCGTTTGAGTATGCATATTAGTAAACAGATCTTTTTCGGGCAAAGACATCAACTCTTCCGTATCAAACGCGTACCCATCCAATATTAAGAGTCGGTTGGAAGGTATTTCTTCAATATGAGTTCCGTAAGCAAATGTTTCTTGATTCTTTATTTTTTTTGTTGCCCTAGGGCCATTACCTTTAAAAGTGCGTTTCTGACTCTTTTTAATTTTCATTTTAGAAAATTTCCATGATTTATTATTGAACAAAGATTCAATCAACTGATTAAACACAAAAAAGAGTTAGATTATAGAGCATTCCGTGGTCTAGGAAAGCTCATTCTAAATAAATAAACTATTTAATTAAGTGAATCGTTTTGATTGCATATTTAACGCTATCAAGATAAGCCCGCATCAATAGAGTGTTATCAACCGAAGCAGATTCTAATTGTTTAAAATGGGCAATTTCATAATCCATTACAATTCGTAAAATATTCCCTAACTCCCCCTCTAAATAAAGGATTGCATTATTGAGTTGGGTGCTGAGTTGGATCTTGGCTAATAAAGAGTCCATGGGTTCATGAAGAATCGCATCAAGAGTGGACAAAATACCAACAGTGTATGCTAAATGCGCATCCGATTTACATTGCACGTTAGCAAGATTTTCACACATTTTTGCTCGGATTAAAGTGCGCTCAAGTAAATCCAGTTCCACATCGTGAATACTTGATAGCATCAAAAGTCCAATCCAGTTTCGGATGCAAACAATTCCTAGTAGTTTAATTGCATCCAATATAGATTCAATCTTTTTTCCATTATATAAAGCAACGGAATTGACTAATCGTAAAATACGATAACTGAGTTTTGGAATTTGCAAGATAAGATTTTCAATATGTTCAATCGCCACTACCGGATCATTCAATTCGCCGAATAATCTTATTAAATGTGCTCTATTTTCAGTAATAGCTTGCCCTCTTAATGGATCAGGTTTACTCAGGAAAAAACCTTGAAAATAATCAAATCCGAGTTCCATACAATCATTAAATTGATTTCTATTCTCTATTTTTTCAGCAAGAAGTCTACCCTTGAAATTTTGCAAAAGACTGAGTTGTTTTCGGATTTGATGTTTATTTTGATGCAATACCTCGATTTTAATAATATCTGCAACTTGAATTAGCGGCACAATTTCCTCTGTATAGACAAAGTCATCTAAAGCAATTTGATACCCTTCCTTGCTCAAATCAATCAGACTACGGATTAATTGATCATCGATTTGGATGCTTTCAATTACTTCAATAATAATTCGATTTTTAGGAAGAAGTTTAGGGACTTGATTGACTAAATGATTATAAGTGAAATTTATAAATGCAAGTTTATTATCGATTACATCATCCATATTTAAATTGGTAAATAATTGGGTAATGACTGAGGAGGTAGCTGCATCACCAGCACTCAGGTCCAGATTATCTACATGAGCCATGGTGGAGTGTCCTTCTCTATAAAGTAACTCATAGGCTCTAACTAGCCGATCCCTATCATAGATACTTTGACGTGCTAGAAGAGTGTTCATTAATGCATCGGTCAATTTAACTCGATTTTATGGTTAGTATAAATAAATAATAGATTAATATTTGAACCCATTCACAAATTATTATTCAAATTTTTATAATGTCACACCGAACTATTTATCATTAAAGTCCGATTTTAGAACTATTTATCATCATATCTGCCCATCTTCTTCTTATAATCTGCGCATTTAAGTTTCGAGCCAAAAGGCCAGAGGTTATTCGAAAACATGAAACGCTTAAATATCGGCTATCTTCAAGAGAAAGATGAAGAGTATAAGTTTATTTTTTAGGCAGCTTTTTCTTCTGTAGATTATTGGATATACTCCGCCCATTAAAAAACAAGGATAATTATGAGTATTTTCAATCCCATTAAAAACCTGATTGAAACCAAACAGTACCCCCACGCTAGAGCATACAGAACCACCTTTTGGGGAAAGATGGCCGACACTTTTCTCGTTTTCTCTGGACACTTATTCCCTAATTATCAAGACAAAGCACAAGATCCTTTCAAGAAAATCCATTTTGGGATTTTTGATTATTTAACCTTGGGAGTTCACTTCCTCATTTCCTCCCTACTCATTCGTTCGCTTAAGGGCGCTGAAAAGTCTGTGTTAATTCCTGTAGGTATACTAACGCTTGTATTTAACCTACCTCGCCTCCTATTCGCTACCGCCATGATGTTGATCAGTCTACCCTTTGTTTCAATCGCTTGGGCGGTCACAAAAGAAAAGGGAAACAAAATCAAAGAAGACATTCTTTCCTATGAGGTTCACACGAATCAATCACGATTATATTTTGCACCCTCTGCACTCCCTTCTGACCTTGATCACTATAAAGACTGCTTTTTTTTCATTGAGGGAGATAACCACCTGTACTACATTGATTTTTCAAATCAACCCCATAATATAAGGATTAATGACATAGAGCGTTTCCGCCAAGAAATGGGGATAAACCAACATAGAACAGTCATACGAATCGGTATAGGATACTCTTCTATATTTGTTAAGAACGATGATTTAAAAAAGTATTTTGCTTCAGAAAACTCTCCTTTGGATAGTTATCGCTCCTTAGGGACTCTTTTAAAAGCTAGAAATGTAGATTTGGAAGATATAGAAAAATCAAGTATTGAGCGTCAACAAGATGATATTAAAGTATCCTTAGCTGATGGAGAAGAGCGACCGCTGGCAAAATTTTCCTTATCAATAAAAAAATCAACTGACTTATTGTTATTTAATAACCTGAGGCGCTTAAATATCGGCGGGATAGAAGAGCAGGTAGAAGCAAAAGAAGAATTCTCACAATTTGTTTCTCTATAATTTTAAACGTTTTACCGTATTACGCTACGTGAATATAGGCACCTAAAAAGGACTAGGTGCAGCACCTACGCATCTTTTTTACCGTCCTCTGCGCTAATCCGTTCGGCTGAAGAGGCATTTATGCGGTCTCGAAGCCTTTCCTGATGCTCTCTAAGGGCCTTATCCCAGGCCATCAAGACTGTCGAGACAGCGCTAGAGCGGCATCCTCAGCCTGAACGGTTTAAAATGGATTGTTAATTCATCAAATTTTTATATTGTCACATCGAAATTTATCATAAAAGGCCAATTTTAGAACTATTTACATCATATCTGCCCATCTTCTTCTTAAAGATATTACTATTGGTTATAATCTGCGCATTTAAGACCCAAGGGTAGTGATGAGTCTTTTCAACCCATTTAAAAATCTAGTAGCGATGAGTCTTTTCAATCCATTTAAAAATCTGATTGAAACCAAACAGTACCCGCACGCTAGAGCATACAGAACCACTTTTTGGGGAAAGATGGCCGACACTTTTCTCGTTTTCTCCGGTCATTTACTCGCTAGTTATAAAAAGGAGCCCAAAGATCCCTTCAAGAAAATCCATTTTGGAATTTTTGATTATTTAACCCTGGGAATTCACTTCCTCATTTCTTTTTTGCTGCTTCGTGCTCTGAAAGGTTCCGGAAAGGCTGTGTCAATTCCTTTAGGCATACTGACGCTTCTATTGAACCTACCTCGCCTTCTCTTCGCTGAAGCGATGATGCTAATTTGTCTCCCTTTTGTATTAATCGCCTGGGCTGCCACACGAGAAGAGGGAAACAAAATCAAAGAAGACATTCTTTCCTATGAGGCGCAAACAATTTGGTATAAATTTTATATTGTCCCCTGGGTAGCCCCTTCTGAACTGGCACATTATAAGGACTGTTTTTTTTTCATAGATGAAAAAAATCTCCTCTATTACATTGATTGTTCGGGTAAAGCCCACGACATACCGATTGATAACAGCTTTCGCCACCATATAGGTATGGATAATCCAGAAAATAGATTTTTTTACTCCAAAGTTATTTGTTCAGAGCCCTCTTTTATCTACAAAAAAGGCGATTACTTAAAACCCTATATTGCATTTCCTCCCGAGAGTTATCATTCCATAGGCGCGCTTTTAAAAGCTCAAGAAGTGGATTTGGAAAATATAAAAAGTTCAAATATTTCGATTAGACAAAATGATATTGAACTCACGCTTTGGGGTAAAACAAAATTGCTGACAGAGATTTCCTTGTCAACACAAAAATCAAACGACTCAAGGTTATTTAACAACATGAGACGCCTAAATATCGGTCGTATTGAAGAACATATAGAACAAACAGAAGAACTCGCAGCATTTGTTTTACGATCATAAATGTATTGCTCCATAATACGCGGGCACACAGAAGCTGCAAATACAGTTTTATACTTTCCGATTTGTAGCAGGTGAGGAGTAAGCGAGCCTGGGGCTGAATCTTAATGGCCTCACTAATTCCGGGTTACGGCTAGGTACGGTATGTTCATCCTATATACGGAACTTTTCCTTAAATAGCTTATTGGATATACTCCGCACATTAAAAAGGATGATTATGAGTATTTTTAGTCCCATTAAAAACCTGATTGAAACCAAACAGTACCCTCACGCTAGAGCATACAGAACCACTTTTTGGGGAAAGATGGCCGACACCTTTCTCGTTTTCTCTGGACACTTATTCCCTAATTATCAAGACAAAGCACAAGATCCTTTCAAGAAAATCCATTTTGGGATTTTTGATTATTTAACCTTGGGAATTCACTTCCTCATTTCCTCCCTACTCATTCGTTCACTTAAGGGCGCTGAAAAGGCTGTGTTAATTCCTGTAGGTATACTGACGCTTGTATTTAACCTACCTCGCCTCCTATTCGCTACCGCCATGATGTTGATCAGTCTACCCTTTGTTTCAATCGCTTGGGCGGTCACAAAAGAAAAGGGAAACAAGATAAAAGAAGACATTCTTTCCTATGATATTCAATGGAATCATTCACTATTGTATTTTACTCCCTCTACACTCCCTTCTGAACTTGAGTATTTTAAACACTGCTTTATTTTTCTTGAAAGAGATAACCAACTGTATTACATTGATTTTTCACATAAACCTCATAATATAAGGGTTAATGACATAGAGCGTTTCCGCCAAGAAATGGGGAAAAATCAACAAAAAAATATAAGGATTAATGACATAGAGCGTTTCATGAGAAAATCAGACTTAGAATACTCTTGTTCATTGGTTAAGCTCCATGATTTAAAAAAATATTTTGCTCCAGAAAAATCTCCTTTAGTTAGTTATGGCTCTCTGGGCTCTTATTTCAAAGTTCGATGTATCGATTTGGAAGATATCGAAAAATCAAGCATTGAGCGAGAGCAAGATGAAATTAAAATATCCTTAGCGAATAAAGAAAATCGACCGCTGGCAAAATTTTCCCTATCAATAAACGAATCAACAGATCTGTTGTTTTTTAATAACCTAAGGCGCTTAAATATCGGGGGTATCGAAGAGCTCGTAGAAGAAAAAGAAGAGTTCTCGCAATTTGTTTCCCTATAAATTTAATTGCTCAATTGCTCCATTCACATCTATAATTGATAAAAGATAGAACACGGAGGTCTTTATGAAATTTTTTCAAGGATTACTTCTACTCTCTATACTCAGTTACCCAAATATTTATGCCCAAACGGCACTATCTGAGCCTAGTGGGCAATCCCCTCAATGCGGACAAGCCTACGAGAGCGCAGGGGAAATTAAAACCATAAATAATGTTTTTAGTAGTTTATCCAGCGCATGTCATGATGCGGGTGGGATGAAGTTAACCCATCAGATTTTATTATCCGCAGACTCGAGTAAACCTACCGGTGTTTTATTTACGTGTACTGGAAGCGACCCCAATTTTGTTGTCCTTTCTTGTCTATTTCCAGCAACTTTTGAGGATTTATAGAGAATAATCATCGTCTCGCTACTCATTCACCCAACACCGATAGTTAGCGAACTTTTATCACGATTTATCTACGGGTTTCGGATCGACAACAGACTCACATTATGATAAAATTATATACAATTTTTCATTATTCCTAAGAAGCTATTCTCCTAATGCCTTCACTAACGCTAACCAGCATTTATATTTATTGTGTCTTTTTTTTGATAAGTGCCGCTGTTGAATCCCAGTCATTCAATGCACTTAATCCAGAAGAACAAGAAATTGTATTGAATCGAAAAAAACTTCCTTTTATGACCGACATGACCAGCATCATTAAAGTCTTTTTCTTTTCATTCGTTATCCTCTACATCACGCCATGGCAAATGCGCTATAAAACATACTTATACCATAACACTCAAGAACTGGTCTTTCTCTACCATGTTTTAATGGTCTTCTTTGTTGTCGCATTTGTACCTATAATTAAATACTTGCAAGATGATATCAGAAATGCAGGCTTACCTCGTTGGTATCTAAAGAATGTATTGGTGGGCGATTACATCCATCTGTGGGGAATCTTAATTGCGTGTTATGTATCCATTCCGAATTTTTAGCAAGGTGATTTTTATCCCTATCATTCTTTTTAGGGATATGGAATTTTAGTCGAAATCCCTTGCAGCTCGAGTGAAGCAAAGAGTCATTTTGGATGAAAAAATATGCACCAAACCTTAAATTTTGCTGTGTTTCACTCAAGCTACGATTTTTAAAGAAGAATTAGAGTGTTTTCTCCATAGTTTTATCTTTAGTTTTTAAATTCGCTGCATCCAAAGCAGGTGAATCGAATTTTTCCTGAAGCAAAGCGATAATTTCGCTTGGATTCAATTTATTTGAACTCAATTCTGTTCGACTCGAATCGCCATACGTAATGAACACATCGGGATGTAATGATTTGAATTCCTCAGAACCTACAAACTCATTATAAGCTGGAATTGAATTGGTCCAAAAAAAGGAGCCAGTTTGTCCAATTGCCCCCATGAACGATTGTCCAAAGGTAAAAATGACCACTTCTTTGCCAGTTGAATAAGTATTCTTGGATTTTCCAATTTCAACTTCTTCTAAATTAATTTTCTTTCTCATACGAAAACCCCACCCTAAAGTTCAAAAAATGGCATTATATAGTTGTGAGTTTAAAAAGATAGAAATTAATGGTGAATTATTATATCAGCCTGTAATTGTTCTGTTTGGAGTTCTTTTACTACGCCCTTCGACTTTTTAATTAAACCTGGGTTTCGCTGTTGCGACTCCCAGGTTACTTCGATTTAAAAAGGTAATGGGAGATTCCATTTCATCACACTACCAGAGGAACAATTTTATAAGGAACCAGTTCACAATATTTATTCCAATCAGCTCCATACTTCGCAGAACAGCGTTTATCATCACGAAACGCCCTATCGACCAATAAAACAGTTAAAAAACAAAGATAGAAGTATGGTGCAAAATGAGTAAACAGCGCCGGCACTGACCAAAAAAATGTACCAGCAAGTTCTGGAATGTAATGGAAATGTCTGGCTATTCCCCACCATCCGGAAGCAAGTAATATCGTTTGCTTTTTATCGCCTTCGGTAGTCTCATAATGAGCTAATACAGTAACCGGTTTTTTACCCCATACCTTACAATCACCTTGAGTAGCCCTGGCAATAAGTCGTTGCTTGTCAGCAAGATAATTAATAATGATACTTGCCAAGCCTAAACCTAAAATAAGGGTTGCCCATACATAGGATAAATGAATTGGATGCAGTACAAGATACATGCTAGGTGAAGTATAGACACAAGGTACCCATACCATACAACCCCAACAAATATAAAAACCCGCACGATCATGCATGATATCTAGGGATCGTAAATACCCCTTTTCCCACATGTAAAATTTACTGAGATAGACAAATTGCAATACAACGGAAATGAGCATGGAATTTGATAAATCCCCTAGTTCGGCTTGTTTTGCACAATAGGAAATAAGAAATAAGCCCCAACTCATCATGCCAAAACGGCAGGTAATAAATTTTTTAATGCTCCATCCTAAAACTTGAGGATAAAGCTCAGTTCCCCAATAGTAGTCAAACAAAATATTATTGGTTATGCCTGAGTCGGTTGATGAGGGATAAAAACGTCCCTTGAGATATAAAAACACACACAAAATAAGGCTAAACAAATTAAGCGCGCCAAATAAAGCCCCAAGGTTGTCATAAAGTATGGACGCCGAGAATAAATTGAGGCCAAAAGAGGCAACACAAAAAGTCATCATCGTGACGATAAATGCCAAAACACCATTATCTTTATACACAGGCACGTTGCCTTTTGGGGTAATAGGCCCATTAAAGATTTTTCCTGGCAATATCCGCATTAAAGCCAGTTCAAAAACAGTAAATATTAAAATAATTTTCCAAGCGACTGCAGAGCCCCAGAAATAAGGCCCCCAAATAGTCATGACCGTTTGAATGAAGCCGTTTTGGAGCAGTAACTCCCAAAGAGCAGATAAAGACCCTTGAAGATGAGTGTTGGTATACCACATCAACATAACAAAAACGGGGCATGTAAGAATGAGAAATATGGGGCCTAAGGTATTCCTAATGTTGAAATTCATAATGCTTCCTTACATTTAAAAAAGGCTAAGGAGGATCATAATACATGAAATTTTGGCATTTAGTATCTATTAATTTTTGGGTAGGAAGAAAATAAATTAGCGAACGGTTGATTCGAATTTACACAATAAAAAGAGAAGCGTACCTATTTGCTTTAAAGGGTAATTTAATATTTAATTTAAGTATTACCCATTCAAAAAAATACAAACCATGTCCAAATATCGCATAGAACGCATGACGCGTGACGAAGTTTCAGTCGCTGTGGAATGGGCACGAAAAGAAGGTTGGAATCCAGGCTTAAATGATGCAGAGTGTTTTTATCAAACCGATCCGCAGGGTTTCTTCGCTGGTAAATTAAATGGTCAAATTATTGCGGTGGGTTCTGCTGTAATTTATGACGAACATTTTGCTTTTTGTGGTTTTTATATAGTCGATAAAAAATACCGCTCTCAAGGTTATGGGATGGAGTTAACTCGCGCACGTTTAGCTTATGTTGGAGATCGGAATGCAGGTATTGATGGTGTACTCGCTATGGTCGAAAATTATGCAAAAATAGGCTATCAATTCGCCCATAGTAATGCCCGTTATGCATTAGAGCACTCACAGTTAAGCCCCAAAATCGATTCGCATCTAGTTGATCTAAAAAGCGTATCGTGGGATCAGATACTCCAATATGACCGTCACTATTTTCCTGCCCCCAGAGCAAAATTCCTATCCGCTTGGATTCAACAAAATAAGGCATCAGCGATTGGTTATATTAAAGAAAATCAATTAAAAGGTTATGGTGTCATTAGAAAATGTTTTAAGGGTTACAAAATAGGTCCATTGTTTGCAGAAAGCCCTTTCATCGCCGAAAAACTTTTTGAACAATTGGTTGATTATGCTCATGGTGAGACTGTCTATCTGGATATTCCAGAAAATAACCCCTTAGCGGTCGATTTAGTCAATCAATATCGCATGACTAAAGTATTTGCTACTGCACGAATGTATTTAAAAGGAGCACCAAAACTGTCTAACGTGGGTATTTATGGCGTTACCACTTTTGAATTAGGATAACCATGAGGGATTTAGTGGGCTATGGGCCAAAAGACAAAAATTTGTACTGGCCAAATAAAGCAAAGATTGCCATCAATTTTGTAATTAACTACGAAGAGGGAGCTGAATTAAGCCCAATGAATGGCGATGCACACGCTGAAACGAGTGGTACAGATTTTCCATTTGTTCCAAAAGCCAAAGGCCAAAGAAATTTCAGTGTAGAATCCTTTTATGAATACGGTAGTCGAGTCGGAATATGGCGTCTTCTACGCCTATTCGATCACTATAAAATACCTCTTACTTTTTTTGTCTCAGGTCAAGCATTGATACTGAATCCCTTATTTGCTAATTATCTTGCCGAACGGGATCATGAGGTAGCGGGACATGGATGGCGCTGGATAAATTACACCCATATTCCTAGACGAGTTGAAAAGAAGCACATCCTTTTGTGTGTTGAAACGATAGAAAAACTTACTGGACATAAACCGAAAGGCTGGTACACAGGTCGGCGCAGTGAAAATACACGGGAGTTATTGCTTGAGCTCGGCGGTTTTACTTATGACTCAGACAGTTATGCTGACGAATTGCCTTATTATATTAATAAACATCTCGTAATCCCCTACACTCTGGATTGCAATGATTTTCGATTCACTACAACGCCTGGCTTTTCAAGCGCCCAACAATTTTATGACTCGTTGATGAATACATTTCATTATCTTTATCAGGAAAAACGTCTTGCCATCATGACCATAGGCTTACATCCACGCCTGAGCGGAAAACCCGACCGTTGTCTTGTCTTAAAACAATTTTTAGATCATTTAACCCAGTATCAGGACATTTGGATCACAAAACGTATCGATATAGCTCATTTTTGGATGCAAACTTCCCTTCCATAGGTTAGTCCTTGGCCTAACATTTCCTAAATACCAATTCATCATGCGGTTTTTGTTGGGCCAAGGCCCAACTTACAATTTGTTGAACTATATAAAATTGAAAACAGATAATCCCTGTATCATCACAAAACTTTGTTGGGCGACTTCCAAATTATATAACTCTTGTTTAAATTCAGAAGCGGCGACTATAGGATCGACTTCTTGTAATCGCTTCAATGTAATTTTGCTTTGTTCAATTAAATCAGTGTTTGCTACATCCGCATGATCTAACTGATTTAAACGAGCGCCCAAATTGGCTCGAGCATCCAAGATGGTGCTTAATGCACTATCCAATTGCGCCAGTAGTTGATTGTTCACGGTTGTTGCTGCTGCCTTTTGCGCTGCGGTTGAATAAGGTTGATTCAAGTTATTTATCATATCCTGTATTGTGGCAAAAACAGAGTCATTCTGAGAGGGAGTGATCAAAAAGGCGTCTCCAGGTGCAGGTGTACCTGAAACAACCATTGCCATGCCGTTGAAACTAACGGTCATTCCTTCCTCATATAAAGGTGCATCATCAGGTAGTCCTGATGGAGGAATAACATTACCACTTGCTGCACCGCTGACCATAACAACCAGATTACCTTGTGAATTCAATGCAAAGCTCATTGTATAATTGTCTGGCACATAAGCTGAAGGATCAGATACAGAACCTGCAGTTACTGTTGCAGTTCCTGTATTAAGAGTTCCTGTTTGTTTAATAGCAAATTGACCATTCCCATTAGGAATACGCATAAAAAGACCATCGCCAGGATCATTGATGGCCATTTGAAAACTACTCCCAACGAGCTGGAAACGCTGTGTGCTATCCCCATTATAAACATATTGCCCTGAGGCATTCATTGAAAAGGGTAATGTAGCGGTTTGCCCACCACTAAACATATAATCACCATTAATATCTTTTGTATTGGCATAATCGACCAACTCGTTCAAGATGATAGTCGCCTCAATTGCTAATGCCTTACGATCCTCTTCAGATAAAGTGGTATTACCTGCCTGAACCTGAATATCACGCAATCGTTGTAAACTCGTTGTGCAATCATTTAAGACCGATTCCTCCATACTCAGCGCACTATCCGCACTTTCACGGTTTTTTTGCAGGAGTTCGGTAAAACTGATGCGCTGGTTCATGAGCTCAATTTGCGCAAAAGCGATAGGATCATCTGATGAATAACGCACTCTTAAAAAGTTTTCCTCGAGCTGCTCCTGAAGTTTAGCTACCTGTGTTTGCTTGAGTAATAAACTATCAATACTATTCCGATAAATTTGATTGGTTGAAATACGCATTTATCACCTCATTATTTGAAAGAGTAAGTCCATCATTTGATTGGCGATTTCCATTAACTTTGCTGCAGCTTCATATGCTTGCTTGAACTGTAATAAGTTTTCTGCTTCCTCATCAAGATTTACACCACTGATACTATCCTGATAATCAACAGATTGCTTATATAAAATCTGAAACGCATCAGAACGATTTTTAGCCTCATTGGTTTGGCTTCCTGTCTCAGAGAGCAAATCAGAATAAACATCAAAAATTGTTTCAGTGCCGTTGGAAAAAATATTTTGTTGTTGAATTCCAGCTAGCAGTAATCCATTGCGGTTATCACCATACCCCCCCTGATTGTACTGTGCAGTAAACTGATCTCCAGCATTCGGTGCCCCGGATAAAGTAATGGAATAAGATGGGTTGGTAGCATTTGGAATCTGAATCACATTATCGGTGTTGGGAACAAATGGGAGTGGCCCCGTTGTAATACCATCAGTAACATTGATCAGATTGAATTGAGTGGGAGAAATAAAATCAATAGTATATTGTTTCGTGACCTCAGTAGTATTTAAAATAGGACCTAAAGCTATTTGGCCTTGACCAGTGTTACTGAGAGATGCACTGGTTTGCACGGGGGATGCGAGGGCTAACTGACGAGGATCCTTCATTAGCAAAGCAAATTTGTCCGCTGCGCCACGTGTCGGCATGATTGTAAACGAATCATTATTTCCTAAATTACCGATGTTATCTACAGTAATGGTCATGCCATCAACTACAATTTGTCCGGCGGGTGGAGCTGGGGGGTTGCTTGTCCAATTTAAGGTCTCTGCGGAGCCGTCAGAATCACGAATGAGTGTTACCTGATTCAACCCTGCATTAGTGACAACTAATTGATAATCAGTAATTTTAGTTTGTGTTATGTCAGAAATGTTCACTGACAATACTCCAGATCCTGTATTTGTCGCTGCTGCAACTGAGCGATTGAGTTGCATAGCCAGAGTATTGTAATCAGTAAAAATGTTCTGTCCCAGTTGGTTATTTAAATCCATACCTAAACTATTCTGAGCATTGAACGTCTGTGCCAAACCAATTGCCATTTGTCCTATAGTTTGACTGGCTTTAGATAAAATATTTCGTTCATAACTCAATAGCCCCCCCAAAGTCCCACTGGATAATTGATTGGTTATTTCTGTTTGTCCCGCACCATTATCCAATAAAACATGAGTACCCTGCGCTGTTATTGGGTCAAAACTAACTGATAAAGCTCTTTGAGTTGTTCCGATCACTAACATTTGACCACTACCAATCCCCACATCCACCATCCCGTTATCCTGTTCTACTACAGTTAAATCAGAATACTGGGATAATTCTTTGAGTAATTCATCGCGTTGGTCCAGTAAATCAGGAGAGTTCGGCGAGTTGGTTATTTGCGCATTAACTGCTGCAAGACTGGAAGTTAATTGATTAATTGTATTTGCTATTTCTTTAATCTGCGCTGTCGAGTTTGCTTGATATTCATCCAGATTTTGCTGCAAAAACAAAAATTGACTTGCCAATAATTGACTTTGACTCATCATCACATTGCGTGAGGCTACATTGTCTGGTGCATTGTTTAATTGACCTAATGAATCGAAAAAGGACTGCAAAGATACAGAAAGACTGCTGCCATCTTGAGAAAGTAGTTTATTAATTTCCAAGGCCTGCTGGTAAAAAGTATCATATTGGGATTTAACACTTAATGTACTTCTTACTTGGGCATTCGCAAATTGATCTACGTTACGATACACATTGTTCACAGCCACGCCTGTACCGATAAAAGATCCTGCAAAACTTCTGACTGGATTTGGAGCAAATTGAATGCTTTGTCTTGAGTACCCTCCTGTTTTGTAATTTGCAATATTATTTCCAGTAACACTCAATGCGTTTTGAAAAGCATTCATTCCTGAATAAGCAATACTTAGTATTGACATAATTATTTGCTCCCTGACCTATTCTTCAAACGTCCTGCAAAAATGTCCTATTTTTTATTACACCATTTTTATTAAGCACAATCCATCACAGCAAAAACCCCTTTAAACTTGTTCTGCTCGCTCGCAACGTTGTATTGCCTGATTTAATTCATCTCCATGATAAATGGATAAAATTTTTGTACTGTAATCAGGATCGGTGGCATAGCCCGCCTTATGCAGCTCATTAACAAACAGTTCGGGATTTGCGGCACTGGCTAAAGCATTTTGATATCGGTCATTTCCTTTAATTAAAGAAATATAATCATTAAAGCTTTGCTCCACAGAGGGGTATTTTCTAAATGATGCATTGATTTTAATCGGTGTGTCTGCAATGTATTCCGTTGTTGTCACATTAACTGAATCAAACTCTTTGCTGTTACCTGATTTAATGTTGAATAAATTGTTACTGCTGGCCCCATTAGCATCCTTTGTAACAAATTTTCCCCACCCTGTTTCTAATGCGGCTTGAGCCATTAAAATTTTAGGATCCAAACCAATAATTGATGCGGCTTGTTTGGCTTTGGGCCAGATCGATTTGACAAACTCATCAATGGTGCTCGTTGATTTGTCTTGCTCTTGTTTCACAGGCTTTGCGGATATTGAGTCAGAATTAACCGTCTCTGTTCCTCTTTTTTCTGTTGGTTCTGCATTAGGCAAATTATGCTCCATTTGTTTTGCAAGCATCTCGGCTAAACCAACACCTTTAGAATTGGCAATAGTACTAGCATATTGAGCATCCAACATATCCTGAAAGGTTTCCCTGTCCTTACCTCTAAATGGACTCGATTCTTCAAGAAAATGCTGTCCCATACGCATGCTTTTCAGCATGGATTGCAAGAATATCCCTTCAAATTGTTTCGCTGCCTCAGGTAAGGCCTCTTTTGCATTATTTTGTGCTTGAACTTTGAGTTCATTCAATGCACTAAAATCACTGGTTGCAATTCCCTGTACCGTCATCTTAATCCTCTATCTTTATGGATCCTGTTTACCAATATAATCCTAGCTATATCACGATTAAAGTAGCATTTAAAGCACCCGCTTGTTGTAGTGCTTCAAGTATCGCGATCACATCAGCAGGTGTTGCTCCTACAGCATTAATACCTCGAACGATATCCTTTAATGTAACACCCGGTGGTAAAACAAAAGCATGATTATTTCTTTGTTCAATGGAAACTTGTGACTGTTGGGTCGAAACCGTACGTCCACGTGCAAAAGCATTGGGTTGGCTTATCACAGGGGTTTCAGTCACGCTCACCACTAAATTTCCATGTGAGACCGCCGCTGATTTGACAATCACATTAGAAGAAATAACCACCGTTCCTGTACGCGCATTAATAATAATTTTTGCTATTGCCTCAGCGGGTTTAAATTCAATATTTTCTAACACTGAAACATAGTCGACACGCTGGGACATTTTTTTGGGGGCAGTTACAACGACCGATGTCGCATCTAAAGCTCGAGCAGTTCCTGGTCCCATCATTTCATTAATGGCATCGCACATGCGTTTTGCTGTTGTAAAATCAGGCATGTGTAAATTGAATGTTAATTCTTTTGTAAAATAAAAGGGATTAGGTATATCGACCTCAATAGTCGCACCATTTGGGATTCGTGCTCCACTAGGAACATTTACGGTAACACTGGTACCATCGCTTCCCGCTGCACTTACCCCGGAGACAATCACATTTCCTTGAGCCACTGCATAAACTCGCCCATCAGCTCCTTTCATTGGGGTCATCAATAAGGTGCCGCCTAATAAGCTTTTAGAATCACCAATAGAAGACACATTAACATCCATAGCTTGTCCCTTTTTCATAAAAGAGGACAAACTCGCAGTCACCATAACTGCTGCCATATTTTTTGAATTAAGCTTAGTTCCCGGTTGGATGTTTACCCCTAATTGGGTCAGCAAGTTTGCAAAAGTATCTTCGGTATATCGTGTTCCGGTTTTATCTCCAGTACCATTTAAACCAACCACCAAACCATAACCTACTAGTTGGTTGGTGCGAACACCAGCCAAAGTAGCAATATCTTTAATTCGCTCACCATAAACCTGATTTGCAATCAAGTTTATCGCCAACATCCATGTAATTATCAGCAATCGCCGCATTACAATTTTTCCTTTTTAATTGATAATGGTTAAAAGCACCCATAGTGAACCGCGCTGCTTTACCCCTGCTTTGTCTCTTGACCATTCCTGCTTAGCCAGGAATGGGATGATTGTTTCTACAAAGTCCTTTATCTCAAATTAAGTTGGGAATAATGGACCCCACATAAATCGCGACAGCCAACCCTGTGCGTTTGTATTGTTGACTTGGCCTGTGCCACCATATGCAATACGCGCATTTGCTAAACGGTCTGAGGTGATGGAGTTATCCGCTCTGATATCCTGAGGACGAATAATCCCTGATAATCGCACATATTCTTCCCCTTGATCGATTTTAACCCACTTTTCGCCTTGTACGACCATATTACCATTGGCCAACACTTGAGATACGGTAACTGAAATACTTCCTGCTAATTTATTATTCTGTACCGCTTGTGCAGATCCATTGAATTGTCGTTGATTGTTCAAGTCAAAATCCATGCTGTAACCACTACCAAAAGAAATAGGCCGTCCTAAAAACAGTTTGTTCTTGACTACGTTGGTATCTCTTTTCATCTGCTGCAGTGTTGCGTTTTTTGATGCGTTCGTACTTTCAACTAAAAATACTGTAATTATGTCCCCTTCGTGTCGCGCTCTTGGTGTTTCAAAAAGTGGTAAGGCAGTTTCCGCGCTATAAATTGCACCCGACTCTTTCCTTAATTCCTTGGGGTCAGGTGTGGTAGGATATGTAGGCGCAAACTCTGGATCCTTCCCACGCTGAGGAGGATTTAAAAGTTCACACCCACTCAAAAGAATCGCAAAGGAGCTTGCAACAAGCAAATTAAATAATTTCATCAATGAAATCTTCTTAAACGGTTTGATTTAAGTATTGCAGCATGTTATCCACTGTCTGGATACCCTTTGCCGTAATCTCATAGCTTCTTTGTGCTTGAATCATATTGACTAGCTCTTCAACCACATTCACATTCGATGCTTCTAGAGAACCTTGTAACAAGGTACCAACACCTGAATTTCCTGGGTTATTTAATGTGGCTGCACCGCTTGAAGCCGTCTCTGTAAACAGGTTTTGTCCAATAGGTTGAAGTCCTGCTGGGTTAGTAAAATTCGCTAATTGAATGGTTCCAAGAACAGTAGGAGTATTACTTCCAACTACTGTAGCGCTCACCACCCCTTCCGTACTAATCGTTACACCCAGAGTCTGCGCAGGAATATTTATTGCGGGTTGCAATGGATACCCATTCATATTAACGAGCTGTCCTGTACTATCAACTGTAAAAGTACCATCGCGGGTATATGCTTGGGTACCATCAGGCATCAATATCGTAAAGAAACCTTGACCTTGTATCATCAGGTCATATGGATTGCGTGTATTTTGCGCACTCCCCTGTTCAAATATTTTTTCAGTAGCAGCTAAATGAACTCCTGACCCTGCATTAATCCCTGTTGGAATTAAAGAGTTCTCGGAAGATTGAGCCCCCGCCTGGCTTGTATTTTGATACAGTAAATCCTGGAATATTGCTCTATCCTTTTTAAAGCCAGTTGTATTGACGTTTGCCAAGTTATTGGCAATTGTAGAAATATTTTTTTCCTGGGCTTCCAAGCCTGATTTACTTACCCATAATGCTGGTTCCATGGAGATCCCTCCGCAATTGTTCTTTCTTGTAAACTAAAATGGGGTTATTCGTGCAATACTTGTGCCAATTTTAAAAAATTGTCTTCGACCGTAGACATTACTTTCATGTGGGCATCATACTCACGCCCAGAGGTAATCATTTCTACCATCTGATCAATCGCGTTAACGTTCGAGCCTTCAATAGCACCACTTCGTACCTGAACACTGGCGTCAGCAGCAGCGGGAGTACCACCATTTTTTAATTGGTAAAGCCCCTCTGAACTCTTAACAATATTATTTTTATCTAGAGTAACAAGCTTAATTCTATCTAATACTGCGGCGCTATTGGGGTCGCCACCGAGTGGCACAATTGTAATCGTACCATCAGCACCAATGTTTATTTCTTGAGCTGGAGGAATTGAAATAGGTCCCCCATTACCCAAAACAGGATGCCCAGAGGCAGTTGTTAATAACCCATTGACATCCAAGCGTAAATTTCCAGCCTTTGTATACCCCTCTTTGCCCTGTCCATTACTCACTGCAAACCAACCGTTACCCTCAATTGCAATATCAAGGTTTCGTCCAGTTGTCGTAATATCGCCAGGGCTCAGATCCAGTGCATTCTGCTTTTGTATCGCAAAGGCTGCGCCGCTGTCCGATCCACCCATATTTGCATACATGGTTTGAGCTTGATACATATCCGCTTTAAATCCAGGAGTGTTTACATTCGCCAAATTATTGGCGATTATTTCCTGACGCTTAAAACCAATTCGTCCGCCACCTGCAGCATTATATAAGATAGGATCCATGAGTTACCTCCTAACGCATATTAATAATTGTCTGTGTGATCGCATCCCCTGCACGAATGGACTGCGCATTCGCTTGGAAATCACGTTGTGCACTAATTAAATCGACTAATTCACTGGTCAAATCCACATTAGATTGCTCCAACATACCCGATTTAATCGCACCTAATCCACCTGTTGTGCCCACTCCGATCAAAGGCTGACCTGAAGCTGCAGTTTGTGCCCAAGAAACATTCCCTACATTTTGTAAGCCTGTAGGATCAGCAAAATTAGCTAATTGAATCTGCCCCATAGCCAAGGACTGACCATTGGTATAAATACCCAGAATTAGTCCGCTGTCATCAATATTCAAGCTCGCCAAACTTCCAGTTGTATAACCATTTGATGAGGTTGATTGAACAGCAAATGGGCTACCAAACTGCGTGCTGTTTGTTAAATCAATACTTAAACTTAAAGGATCAGCACCATTATTTAGATTAAATGCCAATGGAATGAGATTATTGGCTATAGGAGCGCCTCCAGGACTCGCAACTCCTACAAAAGTTCCATCCGTATTAAAATTCATCTCAAACAGGTTCGCGGTGTTGCCAGTCCCTGCAATAGGAGGAACATCTTGATTGTCGATTTGGAATGCAACATACCATTGATTTTGTGTGCCTGGAGGAGTTGCAGCATTAGGTTGTCCTGATGCCGCAGCAGAGTCAGCTTTGATAAAATACATACTCAATACGTGAGAATTTCCTAGGCTGTCGTAAATAGTCAAGGACGTAGGATTATTATACGAGCTACTAAGCGGTGTTGCGCCACCAGTCCAGTCAACTGCTGGGGCTGTACTTTGCGAATTCAAATTAACCCCGGTGTTCACTGTGCTGCTTGCCTTAGGACTTATATTTGCTGTATTTATCTGTAATTTCCCTGATGTCCCAGTGATATTTCCTTGTCCATCCGTAAGTAGTCCAGTAAGATATTGTCCATTAGCATTGGTAATATAATTTTGGTTGTCCAAGCTAAACTGACCAGCACGTGTATAGACTGTCCCGCCTCCTGGATTCTCCAAAATAAAAAATCCAGAACCGTTCACTGCCAAATCCAGACTGTTTGTACTATTAGTCAAATTTCCTGATGCAAACTGTTGTTGAACCGAAGTTAACATTACCCCACCACCGATGGATGTACTGCCTGCACCAAAGCTACCGTAACCACCAAATGAGTAAATATCACCAAAATCTGCTCGCGATCCTTTAAATCCTACTGTAGAAGAGTTTGCGATATTATTTCCTATAACGTCCAAATTACTTGTTGCTGCCTGAAGTCCACTTAGCGCTGCGTCAAAAATCATTTTAGCCTCCTGCTTTAAACTGATATTTGTCTTACCTGATCCAATGATATTGGTCCAACTCCTGCAACATTTAATTTTAAGCCTTCACCATTTTGACCAAGGCTTACGCTATCAACATTTGCAGAGGTCATTGTTTTTAAAGACACCTCTTTCCCTCCATAAACGGCATGGACATCTACCTTATATTTACCTTCTTTTACGCGATTATTGTCTCCGCCCGTACCATCCCAGCTGAATTGAAAAAATCCAGGTGTAGGTTGGCCTAAGGAAATTGTCTTTATAAGTTCTCCAGTATCTGAGTAAATAGAGGCACTCAAATTACTGAGACCTGGTGGGATATCTACTGCTGCCTTTGAATCACCCTCTGCACCCAATTGAAGGGTATTACTATTGACCAAAACCTTACGACCAACCAAAGCTGACGCTTGTAACGCCTGATTTGATTGGAGCGAGGTAGCCATCTGCTGTAATGATTCTTGCATTTTAGTAACCCCATCATTGGTGCTAAACTGAGCCAACTGGGATAAAAATTCACCATTCACCTGAGGTTGCATGGGATCCTGATTTTGAATTTGAGCGACCATCAAACGTAGAAAATCCTGTTGTCCCAAACTTTTCTTTGCTGAAGAATCAATTTGATTATACGGTAGATTCGATGCGTTCGTCCCATTAACCGAATTTGTTGTCATTCCTATTCCTCCCTTTATTCACCCAGCTTTAAGGTACGCTGCATAAGCTGTTTTGTTGTATTAAGCAATTCAACATCCATTTGATATGACCTTGAAGCTGAAATTACGTTTGCCATCTCTTCAACATAATTTACATTCGGTGTATAAACAAAACCTTGTTTGTCCGCTAGGGGATTATCAGGTGCATAGCGCTTTATAGGGTCCGAAGTCGTCTCATAAGTCCCTTTTAGCTGAACGCCTCCTGATATTTGTTCTCCCATCCATTGATTCGCATGTTCCTGAACTGCTTTAAAAATAGGATATTTTGCTTTATAAACTTCATTCGCATTACCTGACTCTACATTAGCATTACTCATGTTCTCAGCGCTAGTCGTCAAACGCGCTGTCTCAGCAGTTAATGCGGAACCTGCAATATTAAATATCGCGCCTAATGTCATGATTATTCTCCTTTCAACGCCAGCATCATGGATTTAATTTTATTATCAAGAAAACTCAGGCTAGCCTGATAGTTAAGCGAGTTATGTGCAAATTCTGTGGTTTCTAAATCTTTATCTACCGTATTCCCATCTAATGACATTTGCGAAGTCACTCGATATTTCAAATTCGCTGAAAAATCGGCATTCGCATTAATGTGTTCTGGCGAGGTAACCTGCATTTTTTGTGCTCCACCAGCCATACTGGCAGCTAAAAACTCATTGAAATCGATATCTTGAGCTTTATAATTCGGCGTATTGGCATTAGCCAAATTGTTTGCCAACTGCGAAGCTCTATGTTCGCGTGCTACTAAGGCTTTAGCGTGTATTCCAAAATAGGTATCAAGATCTAACGCCATAGTTCCCCCTCATAAAGTAAGTACAACTAGAAAAGCAAACATTGTGCCAATTTCAAATAAGTGAGAAAATAAACAGGTTATAACCTGGGGAGCTCAACCATGTCACAAGACAACACCCTTCCTGAACATGCGATACACCAAGTAAAAACCTATCTGCTGCAATTGCAAAATACCATTTGTTCGAGACTTGAAAATTTGGATGGCCAAGCTCGATTTATTGAAGATGCTTGGGAGCGTCCTTCTGGAGGTGGTGGAATTACCCGTGTTTTGACTCAAGGTTCCGTCTTTGCAAAAGCAGGTGTCAATTTTTCCCACGTCTCTGGAGAAAAACTTCCTGCCTCAGCCAGTGCACACCGTCCCGAATTAGCAGGAAGACACTTTAATGCCCTTGGTGTCTCGTTAGTCATTCACCCTGATAATCCTTATGTACCCACGTCACATGCGAATGTTCGTTTTTTTCTTGCAGAAAAAGAAGGCGCTGACCCCGTTTGGTGGTTTGGTGGTGGATTTGATTTAACCCCCTATTATGGATTTGAAGAAGATTGCATCCATTGGCATCAAACTGCATTACGTGCCTGCCAACCTTTTGGCAAATCGATTTATCCTCACTTCAAACAATGGTGTGATGATTATTTTTTCATCAAACATCGAAATGAAGCGCGTGGTATTGGTGGTTTATTTTTTGACGATTATAATGAAATAAGTTTTGATCATAGTTTTTCCCTGATGCAAAGCATAGGCAATCACTACATTGAAGCTTACGCGCCCATAGTGGAGCGTCGCAAATCCCATCCCTTTGGTGAAAGAGAAAAAGCATTCCAAAATTATCGAAGAGGACGCTATGTAGAATTCAATTTAGTCTATGACCGCGGTACTTTATTTGGATTACAGTCCAACGGCAGAACCGAATCCATTTTAATGTCCTTACCCCCCGAAGTCACGTGGGAATACAACTGGCAACCTGCAGCACAGAGTGCGGAAGCGAAACTTTATACTGATTTTCTGCCAGCGCGTGATTGGTTAGCCTCGAGACAACCATTGAAATTAGATTAGGATGGGCTAATCTGGCTACAATACTGAATTCAATAGAGGTTGGGCCCTTTGCCCAACCGGCATTTTATTGATTCAGCCTTGATTGTTTCTTTTCATTTTTTTCTATCACATTCATGGCAAAGCCACCCTTCTTAAATAAATGCGAGCAAGAGCTGCAGCTATGGCGTTGAGTAGACTTAAAATGAAAAAAATTTGTGGAATTGCCGCGCTAAAATGCAAGAGACCAATGACCATAAATGTCCCCACAACCATAAATAACGAGTTATAAATATTATTGGTCGCAATAATTCGTGCTCTAGAGTCGGGTGGACTCATCACCTGTAAATAAGTATACAGGGGAACAAGAAAGAAACCTGAACTAAAGGCCAACATAAACAAGTCAAAAGCAATCCGCCAATGATTAAAGTGTGTGAAGAAGGTATCTAAAGAGAGTAAAGTATTTTGTTCCATTGCATTAGGTGAGGCCCAATACAGATCCATTGAAAAACAAGTAAAGGCAAACATAGCCCAAGGAACCATAGCCAGATTAATCCGGCCTTGAAAAATAGAATTAACCGCTAGAGAGCCGAATGCTATGCCTAATGAAAACAATGCCAGGAATAGTGCAAAAACAGTATTATTTGCTCCTAAAACATAATTCGTGTAGTCCGGTAGTTTAGTAAGGATTACTGTCCCTAACAGCCAAAACCAAGATAAAATTAAAATACATAATAAAATACCAAAATGCTCGGTAGCCAGCTTCAACATTTGATAAGTGGCACGCCAAATCTGGATATCAACCTTAATCGATTTGGATGTCGAAGGAGCCCTGGGTATCAACATGCTTGAAGTTAACCCAGCAAGAGCAACAATCACCGTTAAAAATACTGCCATGTAAGGTTTGGGATTATTTGCTCCGATGGATAAGGTACCCATGGTAGTTCCTACTAATATAGCAATAAAGGTACTTGCATCAATAAGACCTGTTGCACCTAATAACTCATTTTTGGGTAAATGATCGGGAAGAATGGCATATTTTATGGGTCCAAAAAATGTTGAGTGAATGCCTAAGCCGGTCAGGGTTATCATCATCAAAAAAATATTGCCAAAATATAGAGAAAAGCTCCCAATAATCATTAAAAATAATTCTAATATTTTAATCACCCTGGTCACTAAAGTTTTATCGTATTTATCCGCTAATTGTCCGGCAGTGGCTGAAAAAAGAAAAAAAGGCGTTATAAATAAAGCACCTGCTATTGCTTGATAAAATTCAGATTGAGCTTGGTCATGGGTTAAGTGATAGCTAATCAAGGTGAGCATCGCTAATTTGAATGCATTATCGTTAAAAGCGCCAAAAAACTGGGTAAGAAAAAAAGGCAAGAAAATTCGCTTTTTCAAAAGGTAAAAAACACCAAAGCCCATCAACATAACTCCAAAGTTTAAACGATAACCGTTCATTCATATTCATCATTAAGGATGCATACTACACTGAACGGTTATTTAATTCTGCATTTATGTTATCAACACACAATTTGCAAGCCTGCACGACTCGTTTTTAATGCTGAGGAAAGAAGATCGTTATGCTTCAATATTAAATCTTCAAGATGGCTATGAGCTTCTGCCTCACGTACGAGTTGAGACAGGCCTGTCTGTGTGATTTTATTATCTGATAAATCGACATATTTTAAATTATTATTAGATTTTAATGATTGTGCAATAAGCTCAGCACCAGCATCGCCAATTTTATTACTTCTGACGTTCAAATGAGTCAAAGATCGTGATTCAGTGATCATTGCGGAAATTTCTTCAGCGCATCGTTCATTCAAGTTGTTATAGGATATATCCAAAATTTTCAATGAAGGATGCCTCAATACAAAATAACGCAATGCTTTCATTCCATCCAGACCGAAATCATTACAGCTTAACACCAACTCACTTAATTCAGTATTTGCATCTAGGGCTTTGAGTAAGCGCTGCACACCAATATCTCGCAACCAATTTAAGGATAAATCCAAAACAGCCAGTTTTTTAGTGTTTAAAAAAGAGAAAAAATCACTCGAAATTTTATCGCCTATCCAATTGTCAGTGAATTTGATTTTGTTGAGTTCTTTACTGGGCAAAGATTCAAATATATAAGCAATGCGATCCGTATCAATATGATTCGCTTCAAATGAAATCTCATTAATTTTTGATGATAATTTCAAGATATCATGTAATGCAAAATAATCTTTATCATTCAAGCAAGAGTGATCCACACTAATTTTTTTGATTGATTTACATTGTCTGGAACCTTTTGACTGCAGATACTTCATAAGGTGAGGAATCGCTAAATGATGTTGTAGGTGAACAAGCTCTATCGCTTCTAACGTTCCGCCATCATGTTTCAGTCTAATCGTCATATTACTTCCTCTGTAAATTGAACCATGATTAAGTGTAGATGATTTTTTTCATTTGGATATCACGAATTAGAGAATTTATCATTCACTCCTATTCCCGTCATTCCGAATGTCGCGAGGGCTCTCCCAAGGGTCACGTCGTACCACACTATGGAGCTCCCTCGCTCTGTTTGGGACGACAAAAATGCACCAAAAGACGCCCTCTTAAGGCGAATAAGGTATTTCTTTAAGACGATCAAATTTGCGCGACCAAGCGAGTCAACACATTTCCGGGCCCCACCTCGATAAAGACTGTTTCACCTTGATTCTTTAAATAGCGAATTGTTTCAGTCCAGCGTACAGGATGAGTTATTTGCTTCACCAAATTATCTTTAACTGTATTGTCGCTGTAAGGTTCTGATGAGACATTAGCGAGCACTTGCGATTGAAGCGGGGCAAACTGAAAAGGGGCAATAAATTTTGCAAATTCATCAGCAGCTGATTGCATATAACGCGAATGAAAAGCGCCACTCACTTTTAAGGGCACACACATCAACGCCTCACTGGCAAGTAGTTCGTTCGCTTTGGCAATATCGACAGCAGGACCTGAAAGGACTATTTGTTTGGGCGAGTTAAAATTAGCAAAATCCACAGAATCCAATCCATTAACTTTAAGTAAAAACTTGATTCGATCCTCGGTTAAATTAATGACAGCAAGCATTCCTCCCCCACTAGCCTGCGCCATCAACTCGCCACGTTTTTGCACCAGTTTTAACCCAGTAATAAAATCAAAAGCACCCGCAGCAAATAATGCAGCATATTCTCCTAGACTATGTCCAATGAGATATTCTGGCATTGGTTCTTCCGCTGCTCTGGCTAAAAAAGAAAGGGCTTCAATAACATATAAGGCAGGTTGAGTGTATTCGGTATGACTTAATTGCTGTTTTGGATCCTCTAAACATAATTCTTTAATTGAGTATCCTAGAACCTCATCAGCTTGTTTTATTTGTTCAGGGAAATATGAAAATAATTCAATTCCCATTCCTTTTGCCTGGGAACCTTGCCCAGGAAACATATAGATAGTCATAGCACTCCTTTTCTCATATGAACATTCCTAATACAACTCATAATAATTAGAACGGTATATAAAGTCATTAAATAAATGCGCTAGAACGTCTACCCAAGCGTAAAGCAGGGATGACTAGGTAGCCCAATCAAATCAATGAAATTAATCATAAAAACTAATCATCCCGGTTATTAGTTATCCTAAATAAATAGTGTTTCGCCAAAGAATTGACAGGATCAATTTTGGGGTGAAGAAAATCTCCCTGCTCATCTCGAACCATTCCAAGCTTTTCCATAACGCGTTGGGAACGTAAATTATCAGGTACGGTAAAGGCAACTATTTCTTTTAAATTTAAAACATTAAAAGCGTAATTCAAAACAGCCTTGGCTCCCTCAGTTGCATAACCCCTACCCCAAAAAGAAAATGCCAAACGCCATCCGATTTCTACACAGGGTGTAAAATGTGCTTCCCAAACTGGACTATTTAAGCCAATAAACCCCATGAATTGGTGTGTACTTTTTTGTTCAACAGCCCATAAAGTATAATGGGCTTCAGCGAGTTGAGTATTCATCCGTTCTATAAAAGAAGTCACCATATCCATAGTCCATAGATTAGGCATGAACTCCATCACTTTAGGATCTTGATTCATAGAAAAAAATGGAGCGATATCCTCATCGCTCCAAGCTCTTAAAAATAGCCTAGGTGTCTCGATAGTGTTCATGGCAAATAAATTGTACCTTGTAAATAAAGATGACTCGTTCCATAAAGAAACACACGCCCTTCTTTAACCTCACACTGCAGCTTGCCTTGGCGGTTACCTCCTTGCATCGCATCGATATGTGATTTACCGAGTTGTTCACACCAATAAGGTGCAATAACGCAATGTGCAGAACCCGTTACTGGATCTTCTGGAACATTACATCCAGGATAAAAACAGCGTGAATAAACATCACTATTTTGACCTGGGGCAGTTAAAATTAAACCTCTATAATCCAAACGGGCTACCGCATCCAAATCAGGCTCTGCATCGCTCACGTCGCTTTCATTTTCATAAACAAACATTAAATCAAACTGACTTTTAAAGACTTTCTGAGGTTTTTTTAAATTTAACAGGTGCAGCTCGGGAGAAAGTTCAATTGAATAATAGGGTAATGCTGGAAAATCCATCATTAATCCATCTCCGTGCTTGCGTACAATGAGCCTCCCACTCTTGCAATTAAATTTTATTTCTTCTCCCTTAAATCCTAATTGATTAAAAATGACATGCGCCGTAGCTAGCGTAGCATGGCCACATAATGCAACTTCTTCATTGGGCGTGAACCATCTTATATAAAACCCCTCTTCTTGAGGAACAAAAAAAGCCGTTTCTGATAAGTTATTTTCTGCAGCAACTTTTTGCATTTCATTATCTGTGAGCCAATTATCTAAAGGACAAACTGCTGCTGGATTACCTTCAAAAAGACTGGATGCAAATGCATCCACTTGATAAATTGGTAAATTTTTCATACATACCCCTAAAACGATGATTCCATAACAAGAACGGTATATATGAAGATCTTTAGAGGAAATTCAAGAGTACTGATAGATTTTCTTTTAGATTATGTTTTTAGAATGAATTTTTAGACAAAAAACGCTATTGATTAGTTGACCACATCCTTAGATTATTCGATCAGGCTCAGTAAAAGACTTCGCCAGAACAATGATTCTGAGGTTGCAGCTATAACCAAAATTTAATTGCATGAAAAGCAAACCCAGGTTGTAGGAAATCCTTAGCCCAGGTTAAACTTAACACGCAGCGATAGCTGAGAATATTTCATTCGTTACTTTACTTATTCAGTAATAATTGTAACGTCTTGTGCCTTCAACCCTTTTGGTCCTTTATCAAGCACAAAGGAAACTGGATCATTTTCATGAAGAGTTTTAAATCCAACACCTTGGATATCTTTATAATGAACAAAAATGTCATCGCCATTTTCATTAATAATAAATCCAAATCCTTTTTTCTCATTGAACCATTTTACATGGCCCGTTTCTCTTTGCGACATTAGCTATCCCCTTTGTCTTAAGCTTTACTATCCAACTATTACAGATGTTTATTTCCAGTGTAAAAAATACTCATGATTAAAACACTGAGTTATAATAAACATTTACTCATGTAGGAAATAATTCACTACATATAGATTAGCATAGCAGTTTTTTATTGATTGTTAAGGATTTTTTTAAAAAAAATCGCGATCTTTAAATTTTTTTTCTCTACTGGAACTACATAATGAATCAGATGAAATCAGCTTTTATAAAATTAGCACTTGATTGCCAAGTATTAAAATTTGGTGAATTTACTTTAAAGTCAGGTCGGATCAGTCCTTACTTTTTTAATGCAGGATTATTTTATCAAGGAAATGCTTTACGGCAATTGGGACAATTTTATGCAAAGACGCTCACCGAACAAAAGGCTCAATTTGACCATTTGTTTGGACCAGCCTATAAGGGGTTACCTCTTGCCACCGCCACAGCAATAGCCTTGGCAGAATTCGGTCAAGAAACTACCGTTACTTTTAACCGTAAAGAGGTAAAAGATCATGGTGAAGGAGGTCAATTAATTGGCGCTCCATTAACTGGAAGAACGATTATCGTTGATGATGTCATTACTGCAGGCACAGCGTTTAGAGAGTCTCAAATTTTAATTAAAGAAAATGGAGGGCAATTAACTGGAGTAATCATCGCACTCGATCGCTGCGAACGTGGAGTATCTCAAAACTCAGCATTAGCTGAAATTAAAGCTCAAGGGATTGATGTTTATTCCATTATCACCTTATTTGATTTAATCGACTACTTAAAAAGTGTCAATCAACACGACCAGGTTAAAAAGCTTGAGGATTATCAGGCACTTTATGGTGTTAGCCTATAAGATTTTGCGCATCAATCAAAATAGTACATCTCTTTTCGATAACCTGAGGGGAGCGCAACAACATTGCTATTCCCTTCTTCTCAATAGGCAAGATGGTGACCATTTGGGGAGATAATTACCCTCCCCCCAGGCGCTCCAATGGAAGTCCGAAGCTCAACCAATATCAGTTAGTTTATCAATTTAGTTCATCGACCTTAGGTTTGCTTTTGGATTCTGGATTCAGTGCACCCCACCTCCTTAATCCCTCAGCTTGAAGAGACCAAAAAACCTCTTCCTTTTTGCCGCATCCAGGATACGGTGTTATTTAGTTACTCAAAGATTCATTCTTGCCATCATTTTTTATTGACAGTATTAAAAATAGACATTACTATCGAGTTAATGTTCTACTACATTAATACATTAATATGAAAACACATACTACGATAAAACATTCTGCTCTCCCTGATTTAATGCATGCCCTCAGCTTGCTTGAGAATAAAGAAGAAGCATTACAGTTTTTTACTGATCTATGCACCCCAGCTGAATTGGAAGCGATGGCAGATCGGTGGCAGGTCGTTCCTTTGTTGCGACAAGGTATCCCCTATCGCACCATTCATGAACAAACGGGGGTCAGTGTAACCACCATAACCCGTGTGGCGCGCTGTTTAAGTTTTGGTACAGGCGGTTATGAATTAATCGCCAAGAGATTGGAGTCATCGTGAAAAATCGTTTACGTTTAGCCTTGCAGAAGAAGGGGCGCTTATCAGAAGAGTCGTTAAGTCTTTTACAGCGATGCGGTTTAAAATTTCGTATCAAACCCAATAGCTTGCTCACCCATGTTGATAATTTTCCTATTGATTTACTGTTTGTACGTGATGATGACATTCCTACTTTGGTATTCGATGGCCTATGTGATGGCGGCATCGTTGGTGAAAATGTCTTATTTGAAGCAGCGCTTGCGAATCCAACCAAATCATACAAAATTTCAGCTGCATTAGGCACTTGTACTTGCCGTTTATCTATAGCTGTCCCTGAATCCACAGATTATCGAGGTCCTGGGAGTTTAGATGGTAAGCGAATTGCTACCAGCTATCCCAATTTGCTGAACCAATATTTGCGGAATAAAAAAATCTGTGCGGAAAGCCTCGTATTATCAGGCTCCATTGAAGTTGCTCCACGCATGGGTATGGCCGATGCGATTTGTGACCTGGTGTCAAGTGGGCAAACCTTAGAAGAGAACAAGCTCTACGAAGTTGATACCGTACTTTCCAGCCAAGCGGTATTGATCCAAAGTGATGAGAGGCCTTCCTGCATGTTTCAGGAATTGTTTGACATGCTCTCGCGCAGAATTCAATCCGTACAACAGGCACAAGAAAGAAAATACATTGTTTTTCATGCCCCAAAATCAGCGCTCGAAGCGATTGCAGAAAAACTACCTGGCGCTGAGTCACCCACCATTCTGCCTTTACCCGGAACTATGAATAAAGTGGCCGTTCATGTCGTTTCTAGTGAACGCGTATTTTGGAACACTTTAGAAACCATCCAAACCCTCGGAGCCAGTTCTATATTGGTGTTACCTATAGAAAAAATGTTGGAGTAATATGATGTTATCGATTAAAAATTGGCAATCACTCTCGCAGACTGAAAAAAAACACGCTCTTACTCGTCCCTTGCAAGCCTCTTTCGCAAAAGGCAAAGTAGAAGAGATTATTAAACAGGTGCGAACCTTTGGAGATGATGCATTATTTGCATTCACAGAGCAGTTTGATGGCGCTCGTTTGGAAAGCCTACAAATTCCCAAACAAAAAATTGAGAATTCGTACATCAGTAAGAAATCACTAACCGCCATCACTGAAGCCATAAAGACAATTACTCTGTATCACCAATCCTTGTTACCAGAAAACAAAAAAATTAGTACTGCCCATGGTGTGACAATATACACCACCTATAGACCCATTCAACGGGTTGGTCTGTACGTGCCAGGAGGTAATAATACGCCCCTAGTTTCCTCATTATTAATGCAAGCTGTACCTGCAGTCGTAGCAGGATGTCCTGTAAAAATATTATGCACCCCACCTGATGCATCAGGTTCAATTAATGAACATCTTCTAGTAGCAGCACGTTTATGCGGCATAGATACTATTTATCCCCTTGGAGGAGCACAAGCAATCGCAGCTATGGCTTATGGTACAGAAACAGTTACAAAAGTAGATAAAATTTTTGGGCCAGGTAATCGTTATGTTACTGAAGCCAAAACACTAGTTGCCTCAGATCCCTATGGTGCCGCTATAGATATGCCCGCCGGACCATCCGAGGTCATGATTATTGCAGACAATGAAGCAAATCCGGCATTTATCGCTGCTGATTTGCTGGCGCAAGCAGAGCATGGTGTCGATTCCCAAGTCATTTTGGTTTGTGACACGCTCCAATGTGCACAACAAGTGAACCAACAGCTGCAAGTTCAATTCAGTACTTTGTCAAGAACGCACATAATCAAGCACTCCATGGCGAACAGCAAGATTATTGTCTGCGCCGAAAAGACAGAACAATTAGACATCATTAACTCCTATGCTCCAGAGCATTTGATTCTCAATCGAAAAGATGCCGAGTCTTGGATTGAGGAAATCCATTCTGTAGGAACTGTATTTCTCGGTCCCTGGGCTGCCGAAACCCTTGGGGATTATGTGACCGGATCAAACCATGTGCTTCCAACCTATGGTTTTGCCAGAAATCACAATGGCCTGAGTACCCTCGATTTTTTAACTTGTTTTAACGTGCAATCGATTAGCACCGAGGGAATTAGGAAGTTAGGGTCCTCGGCAATTGCACTGGCAGAGATTGAAGGATTGGATGCCCATGCCAAAGCAGTAGAAATTAGACTCGCTTCGTTGGAGAAATAAATGTCTGTACTTAACTTAATACGCTCTGAATTGTTAAACAAAGAACCCTATGTTCTTAGCAGCACTCCAATGAAATACCGACTCCACGCAAACGAGCTTCCTTGGTCTGCATTAAGTACGGATATCGACTTAAATTTTTATCCCGAAAAAGGTTTACAAGACCAGCTGCAAGAGCAATTAGCAAAACGCTATCTAGTTGATACAAATCAAATGGTACTTACTCGAGGATCAGATGATGGCATTGACTTAATCAGTCGTCTATTTTTAAGTGCAGGCCAGGATGCCTGCATGCAATTTCCCCCTACCTTTTCCATGTATTCCTTTTATGCATCATTACAAGATGCCCAGCTTATCGAGTGCCCTTTAGATCCTCTGTGTCAGTTTAAAATCTCAATAGAAGATATTGGCAGGAGTTGGCAAAAAAATTGTAAAATTATCTTTTTGTGTAACCCCAATAATCCAACTGCTCACCGAGTCGATCTGGATTTTATCGCACAGCTTTGTGTTGAGTACAAAAATCGCTCCGTCATCGTGGTTGATGAGGCATATATCGAATTCACTCAGGCACAAAGTGCAACTCGTTTAATTCCTGAATATGATAACTTGATTGTTTTACGTACTTTGTCGAAAGCCTATGGTCTTGCCAACCTTCGTTTGGGCATCATATTGGCACAAGAACAGCTCATCCAAACCTTTAATAAAATTATGCCTCCCTTTCCACTTTCAAGTGTTGTGATTGATTTAGCACTACGCGCATTGGAAAATTCTGATTGGTTTTTAGAAGCAATTGATAGGATTAGAAATTCGCGAACAAAATTAATCGAGAAATTACAATTTTGTCCAGTGATTGAGAAAGTCTATCCAACAGAAACGAATTTTATTCTTATTAAAACAAAGCATACAAACCAATTAGTCTCTTGGCTTATCAAACAAGGCATGGTGATCAAAAATTTTTCACCTCAATCCTCGTTGCACGATCATTTACGAATCACTGTAGGTGATGAGCCACAAAATCAGCTGTTGCTGAATGCTCTATCTTCTTTTCAAAATAATGGCTTAGGATATTAAAATGCAAAAAATCTTATTTATTGATCGTGATGGTACCTTAATTGAAGAACCCTTTGATTTTCAAGTAGACTCATTGGATAAAATTAAGCTTACTCCTTATGTTATTCCCGCATTACTGCAACTACAAAATAAAGGTTTTCGCTTGGTGATGGTCAGCAATCAAAATGGTCTTGGAACCCCTGCTTTTCCTGAAGATGATTTTATGATTTGTCATGAATTTACTCTGGATCTTTTCTCTTCACAGGGCATATTTTTTGATGAAATTTTTATTTGTCCCCACATGCCCGAAGACAATTGCCTCTGCCGGAAGCCTAAAACAGGATTGCTGGATCAATTTTTTAAAGAAAAAACAATTGATCATTCATGTTCATGGGTTATTGGTGACAGAGAAACTGATCGACAATTGGCTGATAATCTAGGCATCAAATTTTTGCCAGTATCTAAAGAGCATGGATGGGATCAAATCACACAAACAATTCTCAATCACAAAAGAACTGCAGTGATTCAAAGAAAGACAAAAGAAACTGAGATTAAATTGAACCTCACCTTGGATGTCGATCAAAGTAGTCCAATCAATACACCATTGCCCTTTTTTAACCACATGCTGGAGCAGGTAGCAAAACATGGTGGATTTAATCTTGAATTATATGCCAATGGTGACATCGACGTGGATGATCATCATTTAATCGAAGATACAGCAATTGCATTAGGCGAAGGACTAAAAAAAGCGCTTGGTGATAAATGGGGCATTAACCGTTATGGCTTTACTTTACCGATGGATGAAGCGTTAGCCACAATCGCTATAGATATAAGTGGCCGAAGTTTTTGCGACTTTAGAGGCCAATTTACTCGGGAATTTGTTGGCGGTATGGCAACAGAAATGGTTCCTCATTTCTTTAATTCCTTAGCCACTGCTCTCGGTGCCACCATTCATGTCGAAGTTAAGGGTCAAAATCACCACCACATGATTGAAGCGTGCTTCAAATCTTTAGGGAGAGCACTAGGCCAAGCCTGTGCGCAGAACAATAACGCCCTTCCATCAACCAAGGGACTATTATGATTGCTGTGATTGATGTCAGTGGAACCAATCTAACCTCTTTAGGTAATGCATTAAAGAGATTAGGCTTTAATTATCAATTAACCCACGATCCAAAGGAAATACGCAGTGCAAGCCATGTGATTTTACCCGGAGTAGGTACCGCAGCTTATGGTATGAGTGCCTTGCGCCAGTATGACTTGATTGATGTAGTGACCTCACTGCAACAACCACTACTTGGTATTTGTCTGGGGATGCAATTATTGTTCGAACACAGTGAAGAAAATGATGTTTGCTGTCTGGGGATGCTTCCAGGAAAAGTACGTCGTTTGCACCACCAGGATGGCTATCCAGTGCCTCACATGGGCTGGAATCAATTGCATTGGTGCACTGAGACCTTTTTAAAACAAGGACTAAAAGAACAGGATTATGTCTATTTCGTCCATAGCTACGCCCTTGGTGAGAGTGAGTATGCTTTGGCGTATTGTGAATACGGTCAACCATTCACGGCAATAATTCAAAAGAATAATATTTGGGGTATGCAATTTCATCCAGAAAAATCTGCAGAAACTGGCATGACCTTACTCAATAATTTTTGTAATCATTAGACTTTTTTTGAATACTCGCTACAGAGGAGCAATGCAAGAAGACGCGAGGTACTGAACCGGAGTGTACAATAAGTGCATGAGGATTCGAGCATCGTATCGATCAAGCAATTCACCTCTGGAGTAGATTTTCCAGAGAAGTCATCAAAATATGGAGGCTTTATGATCCTTATCCCTGCAATTGACATCCAAGCGGGTCGATGTGTGCGTTTACGGCAAGGACAATTTGATGAAGTCACTCAGTTCGATGCACTGCCTATAGAACGCGCCACCTATTTCGCTCAATTAGGGGTGAAACGTTTGCACGTAGTTGATTTGGATGGTGCACAAACCGGGACAATGCAACAACTTGCTTTAATTTGTGCCATGCAAAACACAGGAATCCCCGTTCAAGCAGGTGGCGGGATTCGTTCTTTGGAGCAAGCGACATTATGCTTTTCATCAGGAATATCTAATCTAGTTATAGGCAGTATTGCCCTAAGTAATCCCGAACTGACAACAGAAATTATTAAAATAATAAGTCCTCAACACATTATTCTGGCTCTAGATGTTCGCATGCAAAATAAGATTCCTATCCCTGCTATTCATGGTTGGCAAATAACGACCGATCAGAGTCTCTGGGACGTAGTTTTCTATTACCAACAATTAGGGATTAAGCAAATACTCTGTACCGATATTGCCTGTGATGGAATGATGCAAGGACCCAATTTTGAGCTTTATAAAGAAGCTGTCGAACGCTTTCCGCATATTGAATGGCAAGCGTCGGGAGGCATACGGAATACAGATGATATTAATCAATTGGATGCATTAGGAGTGAGCGCAGCGATTCTTGGGTTAACCCTGTACCAAGGCAATATTGACCTGGAGTCGATGTTATAGCCTGGTATGTAGCCCGGATTAGCGCAGCGTAATCCAGGGTCTTTTTGCCGTCATCCTTCATTATACTTGGGATGGCGGGTTATAAATGTGAGAAAGAGTTATGTTAACCAAACGAATTATTCCATGCCTTGATGTCCGTGATAATCAAGTAGTCAAAGGTATTAAATTTCGCGATCATCGCATTGTTGGAAATATCCTTGAGCTTGCAGCAGAGTATTCTGCAGCTGGTGCAGATGAGCTTGTATTTTATGATATTACTGCAAGCGCCGAGCAACGTTCCGTTTGTCCCGATTGGGTGAACCAAGTAGCTGGAATAATTAATATTCCATTTACCGTGGCTGGTGGAATTCGCTCTCTTAATCAGGCAAAATCAGTATTAAATTCTGGGGCCGATAAAATATCCATTAATAGCCCAGCATTAGAAAAGCCTGACTTAATCAATGAATTAAGTCGAAATTTTGGAAGTCAATGCGTTGTCATAGGGATTGATAGTCAATGGATAGATGATGATTATTATGTCTATCAATATACAGGTGATGAAAAAAAAACCGTTAACTCCAAACGAAAAACCAAAGAATGGATTAAGGAAGTACAAGATCGAGGAGCAGGAGAAATTGTATTAAATTGTATGCAATCCGATGGGATACGCAAGGGCTATGATTTATATCAATTAAAAATGATGCGCCGCTTGTGTCAGGTACCATTAATTGCATCAGGAGGTGCCGGGGCGCTTGGTGATTTTACGCAAGTATTTCTCCAGTCTCGAGTTGATGGGGCGTTAGCTGCCAGCATTTTTCATGACAAAATTTTGACAATAAACGAAATAAAATCAGCACTAATAAAACAAAATATTGAGGTACGATTATGATTCACATGGAAATTAATTCTCTAGATTGGAAAAAAATGAATGGTTTATTACCAGCGATTATACAAAATGCAGAAAACGGTAGTGTTCTAATGTTAGGTTATATGAACCAAGAGGCTTTAATCGCTACACTGACCACCGGCCAATTAAATCTGTACAGCCGAAGTCGAAAACGCTTATGGCGCAAGGGAGAAAGTTCCGGTAATACGATGTCCATACAACATATCAGTGTAGATTGTGACAGTGACAGCCTCTTAATTCAGGTGTTACCTAAAGGACCTGCCTGTCATTTAGGTTATACGAGTTGTTTTCAACCTACGCATAACACCAATTTAGGATTTATCGATGAGTTAATTGAACTGATCAATGAGCGTGCAGACTCCAACAATGAAAACAGCTATACCGCACAACTATTGGATTCCGGACTTTCTCGATGCGCCCAAAAAGTCGGTGAAGAAGCAGTAGAGACGGTGATTGCGGCTGTAAATAATAATCGTGAAGAATTGGTTAATGAATGCGCTGACTTAATTTTTCATTTATTTGTTTTATTAAAAGCCTGTGAATTAAGTTTTTATGATGTATTGCAGTGTTTGCGTGACAGAGACCGCAGTGTTCATACTTAGTCTGAGTAGCCTATCTCGTCATCCCGAGCATAGAGAGGGATGACGACATAATTCACGGGTTAGGACTAAGCCTACACCCACACTACACATTCGATCAAACTACGGCCAACAAGATCGCAGTCAAATAATTTCCTTCTGGAAATGAACTTAAAGTCGGATGACAACTTGCTGGACCATAAACACCTAAAATACGAGCTTGTTTGCCAACCGCTCCAGCTTGGGCACTGACCAAAGAACAAAATTCCTGGGATGAAAGTGCCGAAGAACAATTACATGTCATTAACAATGAACCCGCTTTCATGTATTTAAATACTTCACGGTGCAAAAATCGATAATAATTTTTAGCTCGTTCCACATGTTGTTTTGATGGAACCAATTTAGGAGGGTCCAGAATAACAAGATCATAATCTCCTGCTTTTGTTAAATAATCACGCGCATCTGCCTCAATAAACTCAATCTGAGTCACACCATTTAACGCAGCATTTTTCTTCGCTTGCGCGATTGCCTGAGCAGAACTATCCACCGCGGTGACTTTTGAGGCCCCAGAGCGAGCAGCATGTAAAGCAAAACCGCCACTGTAACAGTAAAGATCTAATACGTTCTTACCTTTTGATAATGGAGCAATACGCTGATGATTCTCTCTTTGATCAAGAAACAAGCCTGTTTTTTGAGCTTGAGCAAACTCAACCTCATAAACAACCCCAGCCTCAAGAACTTTTGTATCATAATGCTTCTCTTGCTCAGTAATTTGTTTCCATCCGTCTTGTCCTAATGGCTTACTTTGTGGCATCCAAACAATCTGATCTGTAGGAAATAAATTGTGTAACGCGTTAATGATTACTTCTCGATTGAGTTCAACCCAATAGGCAGAGCTCGCAACAACACAAATCTGATTAAAACGATCAATCGTTAATCCGGAAAGACCATCTGCTTCACTATTAAACAAACGATAAGCAGTCGTTTCTTCATTAGGCAGATTTAAACATTCTCTAACTTGTTTTGCCTGCATGAGACGATGTGCAATCAAGGAATGTAAATTGCATTTATCTATGGATTCATTTGCAAGGGCTAATACTCTGACTCTATAGAGAGAATGCTCGTTATAAACACCGACACCAATAAGCTCTTCATCTGCATTGTAAATATCAACTAAATGTCCTGTGACTAATTTTCCCTGAGTTTTAGCAATGGCCTTGGGGAATATCCATGGATGACCGCGTAACACTGTATTTTGTTTTGCCTTAAGCAAAATAACTTTTGCATTCATTTTTCTATTTCCCAAAGAACAAAAATCGGCTAATCTACACAAAGAACGATAGACCTGCAATAGTTCATAAATTTTAGGGTCTGTATATAATTCGCTAGATTGAGTCTAAATGGCGTCATATTAGAGCATCGTAGCCTGCTTCTACGCCATCCCGAGCGCCGCGAGGGATCTCTTATCGTAATATCGTGCTACATCGTGGAGATCCCTCGCTGTGCCGGGAAATGTGGGGGTAATAAAATTGTAAACAGCCTCCTATAAAGCTTAAAAAGCAGTACCCGCTCAACTTAACTAAAAATAAGAATTAGAGACAGTGATGCCACAGACTATAAAGAAACGTTTTATCCCCCTTTTTAAGACCTACGTTCTAACAATTAACACATTTTGGTAATCGATATGGAAAATACGCAAAAATTCTCTTATGGACTCACTCTAGGAGCTTTAGGAGTTGTGTTTGGTGACATAGGTACCAGCCCATTATATGCCTTAAAAGTCACCCTGGATAATCTCCCTATTACTCAATCCAATATTATGGGAGTACTTTCACTTATTTTCTGGTGTTTGATTATTATTATTTCATTCAAATACTTAATTATGATTTTTCGAGCAGATAATGATGGAGAAGGAGGAATTCTCGCTCTTTTGGCACTAATGAAGCATAAAAGCACTCGATATGTCCCCTTATTTTACATTGTTGCAATTTTTGGTGCGGGATTACTTTTAGGAGATGGCATGCTGACCCCTGCCATATCTGTAGTCAGTGCCGTTGAAGGTCTCAGTACTCTCTCAGACTCATTTACACCCTATATTTTGCCCATAGCCGGAGTAATTCTGATCTTTCTTTTCATGTTGCAAGCAAGAGGAACAGGAAGTATAGGAAATCTATTTGGTCCATTTATACTGCTCTGGTTTATAACCATTGCGGTGCTTGGAATAATACAAATAGTAAAAGCCCCAATAGTGTTGACGGCAATCAATCCTTACCATGCTTTTGTATTGATACACGATACAGGATTTAAAGGATATCTATTGCTCGGAGGAATTTTTCTAGTAGTTACAGGCGGAGAAGCACTTTATGCCGATATCGGGCATTTTGGAAAAAATCCCATTCGTGCCAGTTGGTTTGCCGTTGTTCTTCCCTGCTTGATTTTAAATTACTTTGGCCAAGGAGCCAACTTACTCTTACACCCGCAAGCGATTGGCAATCCTTTTTATATGATTGCACCCCAATGGTTTTATATTCCATTAATCATTCTTGCGACTATTGCAACGGTAATTGCTTCGCAAGCTGTTATTTCAGCTACATTTTCTTTAACAAAACAGGCCGTTTTGCTGGGTCTATGTCCTCGTATCCCCATAGTACAAACATCCAAGGAGTTCTCTGGACAAATTTATGTCCCTCAAATTAATTTTATTCTATTTATTGGGACAATCACTTTTTGTGTTGCCTTTAAAACATCAGATAATTTAGCTCATGCCTATGGAATCGCCGTAAATGCATACATGCTGTTGATTGATGCAATGGTTGCTTATGCTGCAATATCGATTTGGAAATGGTCAAAATTTAAAGTGACACTGATATTTGGATTATTTCTCACCATAGACTTTGCATTTCTCGGATCAAATTTACATAAGTTTTTGACCGGAGGCTGGGTCCCGGTCACCTTTGCTCTACTGATAGCAACCATTATGTACACCTGGAAATTTGGCTTGGAATATTTGCGCGAAAATTATTACATGAACAAAGATGATATTTCCAAGATTATTCGGCAATTGGAATACAAAAGTTTGAATCAGCTTACCGATTTGACCGCCATTTTTATTACTGATGTTTATGATAAAAGCGGAGGCAGCTTCCTTCACTTTCTCAAGTTGAGCCGTGCAGTTCCAGAACGTGTCCTGATTGTTAATTATATTGTGGACAACATCCCTTATGTTCATTACAGCCAACGTTATGAGATTACATGCTTGCATGAGAAGATCTTCAATCTCACCTTGCATTATGGATTTATGGAAACGATTTCAATACCCAGGGCCCTAGAACGAGCTTCTAACAAGAATCTCTTCCCATTTAAGCTCAATGTTGATCGCGCTACTTATATGGTGGAAATTCCCAATATTACTGCATCAAAATCAAAAAAATCATTAACCTTCTATTGGCAAGAAAAACTATTTGCTTTTTTAATACGCAATTATTCAGCCAATTTAAATATCGACTTTTATAAACTGCCCTACAACAGAACAATGGCCATCGGTACCTATTATATTATGTAATCTCAGGAGTTTTTTATGTGGTTTAACAATGCACTAATTTATCAATATGAATTGGACGACGCGAGTGATTTAGCAGCGTCCTTGGCTGAAAACATTCTAAAACCTTGCCCCCCTCACGCTCGATTTGTGTACGGATGGCTTCCGGCTTTTGCAGATGAGATGGTTCAAGAAGTTGCTGGAAGTTCTCTGATTTGCATGGGCAAGGAAGAACGATTGCTCCCACGTGGAGTGATCAATAAAATGTTGGCAGAGAAAGTACAAGTGCTCGAAACGCAACAAGGCCGTCCAGTAAAACGCGCTGAAAAAGCACAAATGGCTGAAGACATCGAATTTGAGTTATTGCCTAAGTCCTTTTGCATTCAGAAAAAAATGTTTGCTATCCTTGACAGTGTCAGCAAAAGAATAATAGTTAATGCTTCAAGTAATAACCAGGCCGCACAACTTACCTCTCTTTTACGTAAATCAGTAGCAGGTATCTCGATTGAACCCATTACCCACACAGAGAATCTTGCCGTGCGTTTTGCGGAGTGGATTCACTCCCCTAGCACCCTTCCTAATCATTTTCAATTAGCGTCTGATTGCATCCTATTTTCTCTGGATGATGAGAAAAAACGGGTGCATTGCAAGGGTTATGAGCTACCAGCAGAAGAAGTCTTAACATTATTATCGCAAGGAATGGGCACTGCTGAAGTTTCGTTAATTTGGAAAGAACGAATTCAATTGACTCTAACGCATGACTTTAGCTTTAAAAAGCTTAAGTGCCTTGATTTTCTTCTCGATGATTTTAATGAAGTGAAACAACTTGATGAAGACTATCAACAACGCGATGCAGCGCTTGCTTTATTATCCGGTGAGCTACGTGAACTGACTCATGATCTTTTAGCTGCGCTCGCAGCAAAAGAAAAAGAACCTGAATTAGAAGTGATCGCATAGGAGTGTCTATAAGGGAGCATTTGATAACGCTCCCTTTTGAATCGACTCTTATTAAGATACTTTAAGCTTCGGTTATTTCAATAGCAATCAATTAAAAAAAGTCTAAACCTTTACAGCATTATATCGAGCCAGCAAAAAAAAGCCCGGATAACGTAATTATCCGGGCTACAAAGCGTTCAACCCTCTGATTTAGAGATTAAACAATTCTGTCCATTTTAGTTGTGTGATAAGTTGCCTTGTACACAGTAAACGCCTCATCCGCTGCCTTTTTGAAGCCTAAAGCCATATTCGCATGATACATAACCACTAAAGCTTGTTTTGCGCTCGGCGCTTGAGGATAGTTTTTAACGGCGTAGCTTGCTCTATTTATTGCTGCGACATACATCTTACGTTTAAAATAAAATGTTGCAACATTTAACTCATGTTGTGCAAACATATTTCGTAAATAGATCATACGCTGCAACGCATTTGCTTTGTATTTACTGTCAGGGAATTTTTGAATCAAAACACCAAAATCCGAATAAGCTTGGGTTTGTGTTCCAGGGTCTCTCCATGACTCATCCAGAGGCAGGAATTTTGCAAAAACCCCACGAGTTTGTTGAAAATTAGCCATGCCACGCATGTAATAAGCATAATCTACATTTTTGGCACGTGGGTAAAGATGAATAAAGCGCTCTGCAGTAGCTGCAGCTGAAGGATAATCTTCATTTTTATAATAAGCATAAATCAGTTCCATTTGTGAGTGCTCTGTATAATCACTAAATGGATACATTGTTTCGATTGCTTCAAGATGTTTTATTGCTGTCGCATATTCCTTCTTACGTAAGTCCTTCTGGGCTTCCGTATAAAGTTGATCTGCTGTCATCCCTTTGTAGGGATTAGTATCTTCATCATCTTTTCCCCACCATGTCTTGCATGCAGATAAAGATACAATAAGACCTATTAGGAACAACATTTGAATTCGTTTCATAAACTACACCTAACCTATTTATAAATATATATCTGTTGCATCCACAACAGTCACAAAATTTTGGAACATTATACCTAGGACTATATAATTTGCGAACATTCTTACGCTTTTTTTGCAGCGTGATCGCACTAAACGCAGCCTTATAAAAAAAGTACTCTATAATCTCTAATAATTTTAAAAAAATAATTGCAAATCCAAAGTCGTTAGGATAGTATTCTCGCCTGGAGAGATGGCAGAGCGGTCGAATGCGGCGGTCTTGAAAACCGTTGAAGGGCAACCTTCCCAGGGTTCGAATCCCTGTCTCTCCGCCAAGTAAAACTGGATAATTAATCACTCACTAAGTAGCTTATATTTCCCTTTAATTTGTCTTTTATAAACTTCTTTTAAAAATCAGTTACGATTATAAACTCATCGTTTCCCTATTCACATTTTGAGATCCAGAAGACTTGGATGCATCCTTAAGTCCGGGTGTATGACAACCTCTAAACTAGACTAAAGCGCTTGCTATTGAAATTATTTAGGCCGTTGGTATAGTAACACTATCTTACGTTAATGGAGCATTACATGCTAAGGAATACACTGAAAGGTTTTGGCAGTATCACAAAGCTGCTGCATTGGTTAATCGTTATTCTTATCGCTACTCAATTTTATTTGGTTTGGTCTCTTAGTGACAACTCGCCCCTGATGCCCCGCTATATAATGCTGCATAAATCAATAGGGCTAACTATTTTAGTACTCGGAATATTATTTATTATTTGGCATTTTCTCAATATCAAACCCCTACCACCAGAAAATCAACCTCGTTGGCAGCATGTACTTTCTAAAATAGTTCACCATACTCTTTTTATTCTGATAATACTCATTCCCATCGTAGGCTACCTTTTAACGTGCTCTGATGGTAAACCGATAAACTTCTTTGGCTGGTTCACTATACCCTGCCTCATTCCAGCGAACGAGCAACTGGGTAATGTGATGTTCTCAACCCATGAAACACTTGCTTTTATAATTCTCGCTCTTGTCGGACTTCATTTTCTAGCAGCCCTTTACCATCACTTCATGCGCAAAGATGAGGTATTAAAGCGGATGCTTCCTTTTACATCGAAGAATAAATTATAGAAAATACCACATTAAGATTTGACTGAGTAAAATTATCTTTACTCAGTCAAAAACTCCTAACTCTATTATATGTATTGCGAATTATAAGCAGGAGGAGCGGATGGGGTATATGGAAGTGTATCCGCTTGATAGGAATAAGAATTTTGCTGGGCTGGTTGATAGAAAGTTGGAACATAAGACACCTCAGGAAGACGACAATCAAAATGTAGCCCGCCAATGTCCACTTCACTCAGCTCGCCTTTACGTAATTTTCTTAATTGAGTAAGCAACTGCTGCGTTTCATTATCACGACTGAAAAAAGAAGGTATAGCCTTTTCTTTACCGACTACATTTTCCATTTCAGCACGTAGTGCGATCATAGCGCATTTTACTGCTATAGGATCCAAGTGTTTTTTATCACGTAAATATTCTTCCTCTGAAGCCGTTAATCTAAATCGATCTGGATCGTTGGGATCCATAGCCTCTTTGTTCACTGATTTATTGCCAGAATCATAGAGAAGACTCATTGCAAAACAACCAATACCCGCACCGATGATGCTAAGAAGTACTGTGCCCGTAATGACTAAACCCACTGGATTGAAACCAGCAGCTATCGCGAGCGCAATCAATGGTGCAGCGCCAAAATTAAGAGTTAACAACGCTGAACCGGCACCAAAGGCAATAGAAGAAGCGAACATTAATGCGCCCTTAAGCCATCCTTCACCATACCAAAAGCGATCGATACTGTCTGCAAACTCATAAAACATATAAGTCAAAGCAATAAAAGCCAAAACAGCAGCGATTGCAGCTAAAGCGATAACCAGCAAGGCGATGATCAATTTAGCCATATCGTCGTTTGAAGCGGAACTATTGCCATGATGATTTGAAGAGCCGAAACAAGAACTCCCTCCATGATGATGATGAGAATCATGTATTATGGATCGAATCAGTAGATAGTTTAAAAGCGCAGAATCGTTAGAATTGTAATTGTTATAAGTGGTAATTTTATATTCAATCTTCGGATTATACGGAGGCATTGACGGATTAAACTGAGGAAGAGTAATTCCTAAAGGCAAGGCACGAAAGATTGTGTTGAATGCATGGTATGCTTTAGCTTTTTCAGAATACTCAAGAAGATGTAACGGGCTTGTGCTTAGGTCTGATTCAATCGCAAATTGTACCGCGTAATACATCTCGGCGTACATCGTATTGATATCTAACTTTCGTGCTTTACAGTTCTGATAATGATTTAATAAATGTCCATATAATATCTTTAATTTGTGATCTGTAAATTTCGTACTTAAATCAGGCATAGCATTTACTCCTATTGATTGGGTTTATAGGCAAACGCTCTATCCTGATCCTAAGACATTAATTTCAATATAAAAAATCAAATAACATGAAGCTCAAGCTAACACGTTTGTCTATAAACCTAGTGCCTTACAATTTGTGCTCGATTAATTAAACTTTTTACATACAAGTCATAATCCATCATGCCGTAGCTTGCTTCAATTTGTTGAACTAAGCTATCTTGTTGCTCCCTATCTAACGTACTTAATTTGCCATCATGAATCTGTTTCAATCGTACTACGACATAATCACCATTTGGCAGAACGAGACCATTACGGCTTTCTGGTCGTAATAAATTAAATGCCATATCATTTATATCGGTATCAACCTTATCATTATCACGACTAGATTTAACTACGGACTTCCAAGAAAGGTTGTTGCTACGAATGAGTTCTTGTTGTTTCTTATCATCGACTGGGTTTAATAAACTCACACCCGTTTCCTTTGCCTTTGATTCAGCAATTTTTTTAATTAATATTTTGCTGATTTGATCCTGAACGGCTTCTAAAGGCTGTTCTTTTTCCGCCCAATGTTGGTCAACCCTTATTACTACGACAGAATCATTATCAATTTGTATTGGCTCACTATTGTTTCCTAAATCAAGAACATCATGACTAAATGCAGTGTTAATGACTTGTTTGTTTTTTGCAATAGTATCTACCCCACCAGATCTTGAGAAAGGTTGAGTTTTTTCAATTTTGAGATTTAATGCATCTGCTACGGGTTGGAGTGAATCGGGGGACTGATAACTTAAATCCGATAATTGCTCCAAAGCTTGGGTATATTTAGTTTGAGCAGCTTCAGCAATAAGCTGCTCTTTTATAGATGTTTCTACTTCAGAAAAAGGTTTTGTTGAAACGGGTTTATAAGCAATCAGTTTAAAAATTTCAAATCCATGCTTTGTTTTTTCAGGAGGTGAAATCTGTCCTGGCTTAGTTAAATTAGATAAAATTTGATTGTAATTATTTTGTCCGCTCGCAGTAATCCAGGGAAGAATACCTTTATCAGCTAAGGATAGTTTATCATCTGACATGGTTGAAACGAGATGTTCAAATTGTTCGGGATTTTTTTGTAATAACTGATAAGCATCATTTGCTTTTTTCTGAATTTTCTCGGAATCAGATTGACTCGCATCCTCTGGGACAGCAAATAAGATATGGGCAACTTGCCAGCGAGCAGGAATCAAATAACTGCTTTGATTTTCTTCATAATAACGTTTTGCATCGTCATCAGTCAGTTTAATTTTATCCTTAATGTCATGCATCGATAGAGTAACATAATCCAAACTCACTTTTTCTGGAGTCATGAATTCTTTTTTATGCTTCTTATAATAATTCGTAACCTCTTCTGAGGAAACGTGAGCATCCTTTTCATAACTAGAAGCCGGAATAGTTAAATAGTCATAGTCTCTGCTTTGCATGTACAAGCTCACAAAGCGATCAATTTCATCAGGTAAAGCAAAGGAACTGCCCATGAAAGCAAATCGTTGCTGATTTAATAACATGCCTTGTTTGACTTCATTTTGAAAACTTGATTGAGTGAATAATGCTGCGTTTAATGCTTGTTGATATTTTTGAGCTGAAAAATGGCCGTCTTCTTGGAATTGAGGGATGCTCAAAATTGCTGCATTAGCTTGGTTTAAGCTCACATCGAAGCCATTTTTACGTGCGGCTTGCACCAAAACTTCGTTAGTAATCATTTGATCGAGCACTTGATTTTGCAATTTTTTCTCATCAGCGGCAGTCATTTGCTCGACATCCTGCATGGAACGGGCGCGTCTATAATTATTTTCAAATGATTGTAGAGTTAAAGCCTGACCATTGACGGTTACTTTAGAATTGGTCGTTTGACGCGATTGCAGATAATAATCCACACCAAACAGAGTAAACGTAATACCGATCAAGATAACTACTAGCCAAGCTACAACACCCTGTATACGTTCATTTAACTTTTGTAACATGTCCCGAGATCCATAATTGTTTAATTAAAGCTTTATTCAATTTAGCGAGAACCGATTAGAGCCCAGGCTGAAAAAAACAACATAAAAACAAAAAACTCACCTATTCAACAAAAATTTTCATTCTGAAATGACTAGAAAATTAATTGCAATGTATACGCTACTTCATATCTTTAACTGCTTTTCTAAGATAAAAGCAAATATTAGAAGAAACAAAGAGTTCTAAAGCAAATCTTTCTTTCCAGATAAAAAAAACGCGCCTTTCGGCGCGTTAATCTGGCGGAGTGGACGGGGCTCGAACCCGCGACCCCCGGCGTGACAGGCCGGTATTCTGACCAACTGAACTACCACTCCATTTCTTGGTGGGTGCTGTAGGGATCGAACCTACGACCCTCGCCTTGTAAGGGCGATGCTCTCCCAGCTGAGCTAAGCACCCTGAAAACTTATGCTTCTTGCACCGCTTCTTTCAGGTTTTTACCCGCTTTAAACTTGGCTACTCGTGACGCTTTAATCTGAATAATTTTGCCAGTTTGTGGGTTTCTACCAGTACGTGCTGAACGATTGCCTGTAGAAAAAGATCCGAAACCGGGTATTACTACTTGATCGCCGCTTCTTAATGCATCAGTAATAGTACTAGTAAAAGTCTCGAGAACTCTGCTGGCGTCAGCTTTTGTTAAACCCGAACCACTTGCTATAGCATCAACTAATTCGCTCTTATTCATTGCTTCCCCTATACAGTTAATCTTCCATACTTCAAGCTAATTTAATTAAACTCATCAAATTAACCGGTCAAGTAGTTACTTCCTTGCAGTGCCCGCTAGTGGCGGGCTACGAAACGAAATATACCTCTAATTAATGGGTATGTAAATCATTATTTTTAATTTTTTTTGATCTTTTACCCACTAAAGCCTCAGATTGTACATTTGTTGGCTGATTTACCCAAGGACTGCGTTGTAAAGCCAGTTCTAAAACCTGTTCTATGGTCTTAACTGGATGGATTGTTAGCTTACGCAAAACATTATCTGGTATCTCTTCCAGGTCTTTTACATTTTCCTCGGGAATAATGACATGCTTAATTCCGCCTCGATGAGCCGCCAATAATTTCTCTTTTAGACCACCAATTGGCAATACCTGCCCTCTCAACGTGATTTCCCCTGTCATCGCTACATCTGCTTTAACAGGAATATGAGTCACTACCGAAACCAAAACAGTACACATACCAATACCAGCACTTGGACCATCTTTGGGAGTAGCCCCTTCAGGAACGTGGACGTGGAAGTCATTCTTATCATAAAAATCATCGGGTAAGCCAAAATTTTGAGCTCGACTTCGTACAACGGTCATCGCAGCATGAATGGACTCCTGCATGACCTCGCCCAATTGACCAGTATGCGTGACCTTCCCTTTACCGGGCATCATCGATGCTTCTATTGTTAGCAGCTCTCCGCCCACACTTGTCCAAGCTAAGCCTGTAACTTGGCCCACTTGATCAAACTCTTCTGCTAAGCCATATCGAAACTTTTTCACACCTAAATATTTTTCGATATTACTGGTAGTTACAGTCATTTTTTTAACTTTTTTATTCGAGAGGATTTCCTTTACGACTTTTCTACAAATACTCGCAATATCTCGTTCTAAATTACGTACGCCTGCCTCACGAGTATAGTGGCGAATAACTTCTCGAATTGCCCCTTCACTAATATGAATTTCTTGATTACTTAAACCATTCAAGACGACTTGTTTTGGAACCAGATATTTATCAGCAATGCTGACTTTCTCATCCTCTGTATAACCTGCCAGTCGAATCACTTCCATTCTATCCAATAACGGAGCAGGAATTTCTAAAGAATTTGCTGTCGCAATGAACATCACGTCACTCAAATCATAATCTACTTCAAGATAATGATCGTTGAACGTATGGTTCTGCTCTGGATCAAGTACTTCAAGCAATGCTGCAGCAGGATCTCCACGGAAATCCATCGCCATTTTATCGACTTCGTCCAACATGATGAGAGGATTTTTTACTCCAGCCTTACATAATTTCTGAATTATTTTTCCTGGCATGGATCCAATATAAGTTCTTCTATGACCGCGAATTTCTGCTTCATCCCTTACGCCACCCAAAGCAATACGAATAAAGGTACGACCTGTAGCATTGGCAATGGATTGTCCTAATGAAGTTTTACCCACTCCTGGAGGTCCAACCAGACAAAGTATAGGGCCTTTTAATCGTTTAACTCTTTGTTGAACGGCCAGATATTCGATGATACGTTCTTTAACCCGCTCTAGACCATAATGTTCTTTATCTAATAATTTCTCTGCTTTGAGTAAATCAAATTGAATTTTAGTTCTCTTTTTCCAGGGTACTGAAAGCATCCAATCAAGATAGTTGCGGATCACCGTAGCCTCAGCAGACATAGGTGACATCATTTTCAATTTATGAAGTTCGGCGAGTGATTTCTCCTTGGCTTCCTTGGGCATTCCAGCTTTGTTAATGGAATTTTCCAATTGCTCAATTTCATTTCCTTCTTCACCCAACTCGCCCAATTCTTTCTGAATTGCTTTCATTTGTTCATTTAGATAATACTCACGCTGACTTTTCTCCATTTGTCGCTTGACTCGACCTCTCACACGCTTTTCAACGTGTAACAAGTCAATTTCGTTTTCAATGGCAGACATTAAACGCTCAAGGCGAGTACCTACATCTAAAGTTTCCAGTAACTCCTGTTTGTCATCGACCTTCAGTGTTAAATGAGCAGCTATTGTATCAGCCAAACGCCCTGGTTCTTCTATTCCAGCAAGCGGAGACAGAACTTCAGGTGGAATTTTTTTATTCAGTTTGATGTATTGCTCAAACTGCGACATTAAAGAACGCATCAAGATACCAATATCTGGTTCTTGTACCGCAGCATTTGCATCTTCTAATAATTCAAGATCAGCTTCCAGATATCCTTTCGCCTGATTATATTCTTTTGCCCTGGCACGCTTTTCCCCTTCGACTAAAACTTTTACGGTGCCATCCGGTAATTTTAATAACTGCAAAACACTGGATAATGTTCCGACCTGAAATATGTCAGCCTCACCCGGGTCGTCATTGGATGATTTTTTCTGTGCTACCAGAAAGATTTGCTTACTATCAACCATAGCCGCTTCTAAGGCTTTGATTGATTTTCCTCTTCCAACAAAAAGAGGAATAACCATATGAGGGTAGACCACTACGTCTCTTAATGGTAATACAGGTATATTCGACAGTTTTTCTGCCTCATTCGAAGTCTCTATAATTTCAGTGGACATAATGAACCCTTATTCAAACGAAAAACTTTATTTAAAATTCACGCGACTACTAATTATAATTTAAAAGGAAGGGAGAGTTATTGCAAGAAAACAAAGCGTTATAATGAAGAAAGTTGTCTAAAGAACGTCTCTCCCACACTAGGTGCAGGAGAGGAGTAGAAATACTACTCTTGACCACCTGCTGCACTCTTCATCCCTTCTTGCTCATAAATAAGAATTGGTTTTGATGCGCTATTTACAGCACTCTCATCAACTACAACCTTAATTACTCCTTCAAGAGAAGGTAATTCATACATGGTGTCTAATAGAATATTTTCAAGTATAGCACGTAAACCGCGTGCACCCATTTTGCGTTCAAGCGCTTTTTTGGCGATAGCAATCAATGCTTCTTCTCTAAATTCAAGCTCTACACCTTCCATTTTAAATAGAGACTGGAATTGTTTCGTCAAAGCGTTTTTAGGATTAGTTAAAATATCGATAAGAGCTGATTCATCCAGTTCTTGCAAAGTAGCAACGACTGGCAATCGGCCAACAAACTCGGGTATTAATCCATATTTGATCAAATCATCTGATTCTAACTGGTTCAATACTTTCGATATTTCATCATTACTTTCTTTTTTATTTTTTAATTGAGCAGAGAATCCAATGCCTGACTTATCACTTCGCTCTCTGATTACCTTCTCCAATCCAGCAAAAGCACCACCGCAAATAAATAAAATATTGGAAGTATCCACTTGTAAAAATTCTTGTTGTGGATGTTTACGTCCGCCTTGGGGTGGAACAGAAGCAATGGTCCCTTCAATGAGTTTTAGAAGAGCTTGTTGCACTCCTTCACCAGAAACATCGCGTGTAATCGAGGGATTATCAGACTTACGTGATATTTTATCAATTTCATCGATGTACACGATACCATGTTGTGCTTTATCCACGTCATAATCACACTTTTGTAAAAGTTTCTGGATAATATTTTCAACGTCTTCACCGACATAACCCGCTTCAGTCAATGTAGTGGCATCTGCCATAGCAAATGGAACATTGAGAATTCGAGCTAATGTTTGGGCTAAAAGTGTTTTTCCGCTACCAGTTGGACCTATAAGTAAGATATTACTTTTACCAAGTTCCACTCCGTCTTCACTTTTGTGTTGTAATCGCTTGTAGTGATTGTAAACAGCTACGGACAAGACTTTTTTTGCATGCGATTGTCCTATGACGTACTCATCCAAAAAGTTTGAGATTTCTTTGGGTGATGGTAAACGTACTTCAGCTTCTTCGTGAGCTTCGTGTGTTTCTTCACGAATGATATCATTACAGAGCTCTACACATTCATCACAGACAAATACAGAAGGACCAGCAATCAATTTTTTTACTTCATGTTGGCTCTTTCCACAAAAAGAACAATACAAAACTTTATCGCCACTTCCGTTACCGGATTTACTCATAACCAAACCCCTTCTTACAACGATTATCGGAAAAAAAGATAATATATGTAAAATATTAGTCAATCAGAAAAAGATATGCCACTGTTTTTCACGCAACTACTTTCTTTAAAAACAAAAAGAAATACGAAAAAAAGTAATAATGAATCAATATAAAAGAACCCTAATCGCATTCCTAGCCTGGGTGCAGCGAAGCGGAACCCGGTAAATCTGAACCTAAAACCCAGGTTCCGCTTCACTGCACCTGGGTTATGATACATTATAGTTCAGTTCTTTGAATTTAAAGTTATAGTTACTCTTTTTTATTCACTGACTCTCGATCATAAAGCACTCTATCAACTAAGCCGTACTCAACAGCTTGTGTCGCACTCATAAAATTATCACGTTCGGTATCACGCATAATCTGATCAGGTGTCTTTTTAGTATGATGTGCCATAATTGTATTTAAACGTTCTCTTACGGCTAATGTCTCGCGCGCATGAATTTCAATATCAGTAGCTTGGCCTCGATAACCACCTAAAGGTTGATGAATCATTACTCGTGAGTTTGGCAAACAGAATCTCTTACCTTCAGCTCCGGCACAAAGTAACAAGGCAGCAGCGCTAGCTGCTTGCCCTATACACAAAGTACTGACATCAGGTTTAATAAACTGGATGGTATCGTAAATTGCTAAGCCAGCGGTTACTACACCTCCAGGAGAATTAATATAGAGAGAAATATCTTTTTCAGGGTTTTCAGACTCAAGAAACAACAATTGAGCAACTACCAAATTAGCCATATGGTCTTCAACTTCACCTAAGAGAAAGATAATACGTTCTTTTAATAATCTTGAATAAATATCATACGAACGCTCACCACGTGAGGTCTGTTCAATAACCATTGGGACTAATCCACTGGCATTGCGAATTATGTTATCTGAATATCCCGACATACAATTACTCTCCTTTTTTCTCAGTTGCTTCAGTTGCAGGCTTAGGATTCATGATTGAATCATAATCTTTGTTCTTGTATTTAATTTTTGCATCTTCAGCAATTTTATCTGCAACCATTTCTTCCATAACAATCGCTTCAATTTCAGCCATATGCTCTTTGCTGCTTTGATACCAAGAACGCAACTCATCAGGATTCTCATAAGCACTGGCAAATCGTTCAATTACCGCATTCACTTTATCTTTATCTGCAACAATTTGATGTTTTTTAACATATTCAGAAAAGAGCAACCCAAGATGAACACGACGTTTTGCTTGTTCTTCAAACAGCTCACGAGGAAAATCAGGTATCTTTTCATTGTCATGATGTTCATGTCCAAAAAGACGATGATACATATCATGTTTCAAATGTTCGATTTCTTTGTCAATTAAAGCTAATGGCAATTCAATAACATTAACTTCCATTAATTTATCAAACAGCTTTTCTCTGTTCATCATACTGACGCGACGCTCTAACTCACGAGCCATATTCTCTTTAATGTCTTTTTTCAATGCGTCAATGCCACCTTCTTTGATATTAAATTTCTCAGCAAAGGCTTCGTTGAGTTCAGGCAATTTTCCTTCCATCACAGTGTGAAGTGTAATTTTGAAAACAGCTTCTTTTCCTGCTAATTCTTTATGTCCATAATCCTCAGGGAAGGTTACTTTAATATCAAACGACTTATCCTTTTTATTACCAATAATTCCTTCTTCAAAGCCAGGGATCATCGATCCTGAACCAATGACTAACTCATGTCCTTTAGCGCTACCGCCTTCAAACAGTTTATCATCAAGGTATCCTTCAAAATCGATAACTACTTTGTCGCCTTTTTTGACTGCACGGGATACATCATGCCATTCTTTATTTTGTTCACGAAGTTTATCCAACATGTCTTCAACGTCTTTATCTGTAACTTCTGAACGAGCCAGCTCAACAGCCGCTTGATTTAATTCTACAATTTCAAATACAGGCATTACTTCAAATATTGCGGAGTATTTAAAGTCTTTTCCTTTCTCTAGTTGCTCAGGTTCAACAGAGGGATAGCCCGCAGGAACTAATTCATTTTTTTGTAATGCTTCAAACAAAGTAGATTGCACCATATCTCGAGCGACTTCTTCACGAACACTTTGTGAATAGCGACTGACAACAACTTGGAAGGGTACTTTACCAGGACGAAAACCATCAATCTTAACTTTGCGAGCAAGATTCTTGAGACGTAAGCTCACTTCTTCCTCAACTTTCTCTGAAGGTACAGAAACTGTTACCTTACGTTCCAAACCTTTTAGGGTCTCAACAGAAACTTGCATTAATATCACCTCTTGGAATTTATAATGATAAATGGTGCGAAAGGAGAGACTCGAACTCTCACGGGTCGCCCCGCTGGAACCTAAATCCAGTGCGTCTACCAATTCCGCCACTTTCGCAAATCAGGTTGGATTATCAATCAGTAATTCGGTCTTGTAAAGACTCAGATAAAATCTTTAGCGATAAACCTTTTGTTTCTCTCAAATGGGGTGAACGATGGGACTCGAACCCACGACAACCGGGATCACAACCCGGGGCTCTACCAACTGAGCTACGCTCACCATAAATCTTTTTACCAGAAATTCTTTTGAACAAGATCTGGGCTGGCACGCCCGGCAGGATTCGAACCTGCTACCCTCGGCTTAGAAGGCCGATGCTCTATCCAGATGAGCTACGGGCGCATCTTGGTCGGGGTAGAGGGATTCGAACCCCCGACATCCTGCTCCCAAAGCAGGCGCGCTACCAGACTGCGCTATACCCCGTTTAACCCGTCCCCAAGGACAGAGCGCAGATAATACTAGGTGCTTTCATCAAGGTCAATATCTTAAATCATTTAATTTCAGTTAATTTTAAATTATTACTGCAGATATTTATTTACCTTGACCAAATCGTCATTTTTTCAATCATCTAGGCGATTGTCCATACAATCACTCAAGTCAACTACTCGAATCTTTATTACTTTTCAGCTAGCATTGGAGATACTTTTGATCTCACTTTGAATCTATGAAATTTAAACTGCTGCCTCTCTTTGACAACATGAATTACCTGCACAAAAATCATGAGCATGTTGTGCTGCCTGATATTCAATTTCAAAATGATTTTAATTACGCTTTAAACTTTTTGAAAAGCTATACAGGCAGTCAAGGTACCTTCAATAGTTACCGCAGAGAAACTGAACGATTACTGCAATGGTCCTGGTTAATTAAAAACAAAACAATCAATGAATTAAAACGTGATGATATAGAAGACTACATTCATTTTTGCCAAAACCCACCTAAATCCTGGATTAGTTTAAAAAAAGTACCGCGATTTATTGAACAAGGCGGTACACGTATTCCCAATGAAGAATGGAGACCTTTTGTAGTTACCTTAAGTAAATCAGCAATAAAAAATGGGCATAAACCCCAAATTGATCAATTCAATTTGTCTCAAGGAGCCATCCAAGAAATATTCGCCATTTTAAGTACCTTATTTAATTTCTTAATTGCTGAAGAATATCTGGTTTCTAATCCAGTCGCCCTGATTCGCCAAAAAAGTAAATTTATTCGTAAACGGCAACATAATGCCCCTATCCGCAGATTGAGTTTAGTTCAGTGGAGTGCCGTGTTAGATGCAGCCGAGTCTCTAGCGGAAGAATCCCCCCTGAAACATGAACGCACTCGTTTTATGTTGAGCCTACTATTTGGTATGTATCTACGTATCTCCGAATTGGCAGCAAGTGACCGTTGGATCCCCAGTATGAATGACTTTGCCAAGGACAGTAACGGCCATTGGTGGTTCACCACAGTTGGTAAAGGAAATAAGGAGCGACAAATCGCCGTCAGCGAAGCGATGCTCGAAAGTTTGATGCGATGGCGTTGTTTCTTGGGATTATCCCCCCTCCCTTCCCCTGCTGATAATAGCCCACTCATCCCCAAAATTCGCGGAAATGGTCCAATGAGTGATACGGCGCCGATACGAAGAATTATTCAACGCTGTTTTGACTTAGCCGGAGAGCAACTTCGGATGAAAGGTCAGAGGGAAGAGGCTGATAATTTGGCTGCAGCAACAGTTCACTGGCTAAGGCATACTGGTATTTCTGAAGATGTTAAAATTCGTCCTCGTGAACATGTACGGGATGATGCTGGCCACAGTTCAAGTGCAACCACAGATCGTTATATTGATATTGAAAAACAAGCTCGCTATCAGTCTGCCAGGAAAAAATCTATTGAGCCAGAACCCAGTTAAGCGGAATTATGTTAGAATTGAAGTAAATTCGTAGCTTTGTTGCCCGGATTATCGCAGTGTAATCCGTATACTTTGCCGTCATCCCTAGCATAGCGAAGGATCTCCGCGTTGCAGCACAAGCTTATGATAGGAGCTCTATCGCTTTAATTGCGATGATGTGAACTCATAATTTGTGTATAACCCACTCTATTTATGGCTAAAGATTTATCATGCTTACTCTTCGTCAAATTACTCTCAGTCGTGGCAACAAGGTTTTATTAGATAAAGTCAATGTCACATTATATGAAAAGCAAAAAATTGGTCTTATTGGCCATAATGGCTGTGGCAAATCAACATTATTTGATTTTTTATTAAGAAAATTGCAACCTGATACCGGCGATTTTTTAATTAATCCTCAACTCACGATCAGCCATTTATCACAACAATTACCGGATAGTGATGAAAAAGCACTGGATTTTGTACTCGGTGGTGATGAGCAATACATGAAGTTGCTCCAACGTTTGAGCGATGCAGAGGCCACAGGCAATGATGCTGAAGTATTAGCCTGCCATGAGGAATTAAGTCATAGTGGAGGCTACAGTAAACCCGCTCAAGCAGCGACAATTATGTCTGGCCTGGGTTTTAGAGGGGAGCAACAACACGCTTCGGTAAATAGTTTTTCCGGGGGGTGGCGCATGCGTTTAAGCCTCGCACGCTGCTTAATGAACCCAGCTGATTTACTATTACTGGATGAGCCGACTAACCATTTAGACATGGAAGCAATATTTTGGTTGGAGCGCTTTTTAAAACAAAGCCCAAGCACCATCATCCTTATTTCCCATGATCGTGAATTTCTAGATGCCTTTGTTACTCATATTCTGCATATCGAGAAGCAGAATCTGACTCTTTATACTGGTGATTACAGTTGTTTTGAAAAAACACATGCACAACAATTGGCGTTACAACAAGCCATGTATGAAAAACAACAAACCAAAATTAATCATATGATGTCCTTTGTCAATCGATTTAGAGCAAAAGCGACTAAAGCAAAACAAGCGCAAGGACGTCTCAAAGCCATAGAGAGAATGGAAATTATTGCAGCAGCACAGGCTGATTCCCCCTTTTCTTTTGATTTTTTTCCATGTCCCCGAGCAGGAAATCCATTAATTCAATGCAATTTGGTTGATGCCGGATATCAGCCAGAACAACCGATATTGAAACGAATCAATTTCTCACTTAGTCCAGGTGATAGAATAGCCTTGCTAGGCCCTAATGGGGAGGGAAAATCGACGCTAATCAAGACATTAACGGGGGCTTTAACCCCTTTGAGTGGTACCATTCACCGCTCTGCCCATTTAAAGATTGGCTATTACGCGCAACACCAACTAGAGCAGCTGGATTATAATTTAAGTCCTGTGGAAACCATTCAAGTTCTATCACCAGAGGTACGTGAACAAACCATACGCGATTTTTTAGGTGGTTTTAACTTTACTGGTGATATGGCAGTTCAACCTATAAATCATTTTTCTGGAGGCGAAAAAGCACGTTTAGCCTTAGCAAAACTTGTTTGGCTCAAACCCAATCTACTTTTGCTTGATGAGCCTACAAACCATTTGGATCTGGGAATGCGCTCAGCCATTGAGCTGGCGTTGCAAAGCTATGAAGGTGCATTGATTCTTATTTCTCATGATCGTCATATGCTTAAAACCAGCGTCGATAATTTCTATCTGGTTTACCAGCAAAAAGTTCAAGCTTTTGATGGAGACTTAGATGATTATTATTCCTGGTTACAAACTAAAGACTCCGTTAAAGTCAATAGCGTGACTTCAACTTCAATTGATTATAAAGAAAAGAAAACGTTACAAAACCGTCTAAAAAAACTGGAACAATTGATTGAACAATATCAAAGTGAAATGAGTAAATTGGATACACAACTTGGTGATGCCAGTCTTTATGAGGACAGTACCCAACAAAGTAAGCTCAATCAATTAGTGCAAAAACGTAGTGTTATCCACTCCTCTTTAAATTTGGCTGAGGAGGAATGGTTAGAAATTAGTACCAGTCTAGAAGATATAGCATAACCAAGTTGGGTGGAACGCTGCGACTCCCGGTCAATCTGAAGCCCTCTCTCCCGAGTCTTGCCGCAGAATACCCCGTGCCACAGCGGGGAGATCCTCAGGCGTAAACTCCTCAGGATAACGGGATTTGCTAGGGATAACAGCGGCATCGGAAACTACTTAGCTAAACGCAATAACTCTAACATCGACTTCGCAGCGAGCTGCTCTGCCTTTCGTCGATTAGAACCTTGTCCAAAAGTTTTTTGTTTTGCTCCGTTAACCGAACAAGTGATATAAAAAATTTGATTGTGTTCATCACCTTCTACCTTAGTTAAGGTATATTCTGGCAGAGCAATTTTTTCTGCTTGTAGATATTCTTGTAATTGAGTTTTAGCATCTTTTAAACAATCATTTAAATTGGGGTCCTCAAGTCGAGAATGATATAACTTTAATATGGCCTCTTTTGCGGATTCGATGCCGCCATCAAGAAAAATTGCTGCAAAAACGGCCTCCATAGCGTCGGATAGAATTGAAGCACGACGAAATCCGCCGCTCTTAAGCTCGCCTTGACCTAAAAAAAGAAATTCGCCAAGATCAATTTCTTTAGCCAGTTCGACCAACATTTCGCCCCGAACCAAAAATGAACGCAAACGACTTAATTGTCCTTCACTCTGCATCGGAAACCGATGAAATAGTTCATTAGCAATTACAAAACTTAAAATTGAATCGCCAAGAAATTCAAAACGCTCATAGTTTTCACTGCCAACACTACAATGAGTCAACGCTTGCTTAAGGAAAGCAACGTTTTTAAATTGATAATTCAATCGCCGGGATAGCCTTTCTAAATCAACTTTCACTGCCTGTTACAACCTCTTCTGTATGATCAAAATCAAATAATAAGCTCATATTGTATACTAAAGGCTTAATCACCTGATATTTTAATTTTACTCTAAATTTATTAGCCCCCAAGGGTTCGATAGATAATTGATTCTCCTTTAGACTTTCTACCCCATTGATATCCAGGCGTTTATCCAAAGTACTCTTCAGGACATTGACATCCGCAACGGGATCTCCTGTTAATGTAGATGGAGGTATCGTATTTAATCCTTTGACCGATTTGAGAACAGAGTAATACTGCAAGTAAACAGGAATAATACGCATTATTACCACGGCAGCCATAACAAGCACAACTACAGTTAACAAAGTCCCTATAAAAGTCATTCCATGTTGTTTTCGCATTTGTTATTCCTTTTATCTGTTCTAAATTAAAATCAATCTCTCGATCAAAGAACCATACAAACCATTGCTTAGGGTATCAATTTCCCTATTTTAGACCAACGAACATTATCCGTCTTGCTATTCCAACTCATCCAAACTAAGAATGCTTTGCCTCGCAAATAGGATTCGGGTACAAATCCCCAGAATCGGCTATCCGCACTGTCATCGCGATTATCGCCCATCATGAAATAACTTTCCTCGGGCACTACAATATCAAAATCTACAGCAGGAACATCAGCTCTAATGAAAATATCATGTAGGGTTCCATTCAAATCTTCTTTATATTTAGCTACCGCTTTTCCAGAACTCTCATCAATGGTGTACTCAACAAAAGTTTGTTTTGCTTCCTTTCCGTTAATGGTTAATACTTTATTATGGTAACTCACTTTATCCCCGGGAACTCCTATTACCCTTTTAATATAATCATAAGAGGGGTCTGGTGGCCAACGAAATACAGCAACCTGCCCTGTTTTGGGATCAGAAATTGGAATAATTTTCTTTTCCCAAACCGGAAGCCTTAATCCATAAATAAACTTATTGACGGCTACAAAATCGCCTACAAGCAATGTCGGTTCTAATGAGCCTGAAGGAATACGAAAGGGTTCAATGATGAATGAACGTAAAATTAAGACGATGAAAAAAACAGGGAAAAATGATCGCGAATATTCAATGATACGATTGGGCTTTTGATCCTGAGTACGCTTTTTTGCCCAAAAGAGTACATCTAATAGGTAAATCAACCCACTGATAAACGATAGGACAACGAGTATTAAAGCAAAATTCATAAAATTATATCCTAATCAAACTTAATTTATATATTCCAATAACCATACACCAATTTTAAATCTTGGTGAAAAGTCAAATTTGCATCAAATGTGGCTTTTCATCGAACCGTGGTAATCGTTACTATTTCTTTTTATCTGTTTGAAACACAGCCATAAACGCCTCTTGAGGTATTTCAACATGCCCCACTTGCTTCATACGTTTCTTACCGGCTTTTTGTTTTTCCAATAATTTTCGTTTCCGTGTCACATCACCACCATAACATTTTGCAGTCACGTTTTTCCGTAACGCTTTTACTGTTTGTCTGGCAATAATATGACTGCCTAATGCCGCTTGTATCGCCACATCAAACATTTGTCTTGGAATTAAATCACGCATTTTTTCAGCAATTAATTTTCCACGACTATGTGATGACGAACGATGGACAATCACTGAAAGTGCATCCACGCGTTCACTATTAATCAAAATATCCATTTTAACTAAATCAGCTTCCTGAAAACGCAAGAAATTATAATCCAATGAAGCATACCCACGACTCACTGATTTTAATCGATCGAAAAAGTCAGAAACTACTTCACTCATAGGAATATCATAAGTTACAGAAACTTGACGGCCACTGTAAGTCATATTGACCTGGACACCACGTCGCTCAATACACAAATTAATAATGGAACCCAGATAATCTTGAGGAACGAGTATATTGGCTCGTACAATCGGCTCATACATTTCTTTAATTTGGGGAAGCGGTGGAAGATGAGATGGATTATCAATAAGCAAGGTCTCACCTTTTTGTGTGACAATTTGATAAACGACTGTCGGTGCGGTAGAGATAAGATCAAGATTATATTCCCGCTCCAGACGCTCCTGTACAATTTCCATGTGCAGCATGCCTAAGAAGCCACATCGGAAACCAAAACCTAATGCCTCAGAAGATTCAGGTTCATAAAACAGAGATGCATCATTAAGACTTAATTTAGCCAAAGCTTCTCGAAATGCCTCAAAATCATCAGCACTGATAGGAAATAGTCCCGCATAAACTTGTGGTTTTACACGCTGAAAACCAGGAAGTGGTTTCTCCGCAGAATTTTTTTCGAGAGTAAGGGTATCACCTACTGGAGCGCCTTGAATTTCTTTGATTCCGGCAACGACATAACCGACTTCGCCGGCATTCAGCATTTCCAGCTTAGTACGTTTAGGAGTAAAGATCCCTACTTGATCAACCTCATAAGATCGACCTGTAGACATCACTCTCATCTTGTCTCCTTTACGTATTGACCCATTGACAATACGCACTAAAGAAACAACTCCAAGATAGCTATCAAACCATGAATCAATAATTAATGCTTGTAAAGGCGCGTTGATATCGCCTTCTGGTGGTGGAATACGAGTTACTAATGCTTCCAGCACATCTTCCACACCAAGCCCACTTTTTGCACTAGCCCTGATTGCGTCGTGTGCATCTACACCAATAATATCTTCAATTTCTGAGATAACACGCTCTGGTTCAGCTTGCGGTAAATCAATTTTATTCAGTACAGGCAAAACCGCTAATGATTGGTCAATGGCAGTATAACAAACAGCAACAGTTTGTGCCTCCACGCCTTGGGCGGCATCTACAACAAGAATTGCCCCTTCGCAAGCGGCCAAAGAACGAGATACTTCATAGCTGAAATCCACATGTCCTGGCGTATCAATGAAGTTCAACAGATAGCTATTGCCATCTTTCGCAGTGTAATTTAAAGATACACATTGAGCTTTGATCGTAATGCCCCTTTCTCGCTCAATATCCATTGAGTCAAGAACTTGAGCACTCATTTCACGCTCTGTTAAACCACCACAAATTTGGATAAACCGATCCGCCAAGGTTGATTTACCATGGTCAATATGGGCAATAATCGAAAAATTACGAATTCGCTTTAAATCACTCAACTGAAATACCCTTTTTTGCAAATAGCGCATTCTAGCTTAAATAAGCGCAGCCTTAAAGTATTTGCTAATGCACTGCATTTTTAATAAGATTTATCATTTCGTTTTTCTATTATCCAGGGTGCGCTATGCGACGAATATCAAGTTTGGGCTTTATAGCAATAACATTGCTACTTTTTTCGTTCTCAACTTATTCAGATACCGCATTTACACAGAGAAAAGATGTACAACTCTTTATCAAAAGCATGGTTAAGGAATATCACTTTAATGCTAAAGAGCTTACAGCCACTATGAATCAGGTAGTTATCCGCCCCGATATTATTGAATCAATGGAAAAACCCTATGAAAAGAAGAATTGGGATGTGTATCGCGATTTGTTTCTCACTCCCGCGCGTCTCAAAGGCGGGTTAGACTATTGGGCAGCGAATAAACAGGCATTAGACAAAGCACAGAAAAAATACGGCGTTCCTCCAGAAATTATTATTGCTATTTTGGGAGTGGAAACCTTATATGGAGAGAAACAAGGAGAACACAGAGTTCTCGATGCCTTAGCAACTCTGGCTTTTAATTATCCAAAACGCGCGCCTTATTTCACTAAAGAATTAAAAGAATACTTGCTTCTTTGTCGCGAACATGGAGTTCCTGCAACGCAATTCAAAGGCTCCTATGCTGGTGCGATCGGCCAACCCCAATTCATGCCTAGTAGTTACCGTAACTTTGCTGTTGATTTTAATAATACGGGAAAACGAGATATTGTCTCGAATAACGCAGATTCAATTGGGAGTATTGCGAATTATTTCTACCATCATGGTTGGCGGACCAATGATGGGGTTGCCCAACATGCCACAGTAATTGGTACTCGTTATAAACGAATTCAAGTCAATCCTAAAAAAGCCAACTATTACTATTCACAATTGATTGCAAATGGGGTTAGACCAGTCACCGCAGCACATAATCATCCTTCTCGCGCCGCCTTGATTGAGCTTGTAACCGCTCAAGGCAATGAATATTGGATCGCCTATCCCAATTTCTTTGTGATAACCCGATACAACTCAAGTCCCCAGTATGCGCTTGTAGTTTATCTACTGTCACAACAATTGAAACAGCACTGGACTGCCATGAATATAAAAAAACATAGAGCTTATGCCTAGGAATGGATACACTTTTTCTCTTTGCAAAACATCTTGATGAAGCAGGTTGTTTATGCCTCAAAATAAATGCAGATGGAGCATTAATTGCTCCCCCCGCACAACGTAGCTTTGCCGAAATTAAGCCGTTACAAACAGAATGTAACACTTTAGTTATTGAAACATGTGAACAGGTTAGCCTTCTTAATCTTGAGTTTTCATGGCTTCCAGACCGAAAGGCAAGAACAGCAATCCCTTATGCTTTAGAAGAAAAACTAGCACAACCCGTAGATGAGCTTCATTTTGCCTTTGATAAAACACGATATCAAAATAATCAGTACCTGATTACGGTGATCAGTAAACAACGAATTCGATATCTGATGCAATTCCTCAATGAACACGGAATGGAATTTTCAGGAATTACTGTAGATTGGTTTGCCCTGGAACCCCAAGAATTATGTGTTTGTGAAAGCACCTTATTGATTCATAGCGATGATTTTAAAGGGGCTCTTTCTGGAGAGCTAGCTCATATCTATCTAAAAAAGCATCCGCAACATCAACCCTTGCTTTTTGCAGACAGCACAATTCAAAGTGATTCTTCATTACCTAAAAAGCAGGAAACATCTTATACGTGGATTGCCCAAAGAATACTCCGATCAAAATTAATGAACCTCTGCCAAGGAGAAATGCAACACGGAAATAAATCCGATCTACTAAAAAAGGGATACCTGGCCGCCGGTGCTCTTTTTTGTGTCTGGCTAATCTCACTATTGGTAACGAATGGGATCAAATTGCATTTACTCAATAAAGAAACCCAAAAAATTGATGCGCAAATTGCAGTGATTTATCATGAATTTTTTCCTGATGCAAAACAAGTTATTAGTCCTAAATTTCGAATCACACAGCTATTAAAAAGCAATAACACGGAAGAGCAAAATCGCTTTTGGTTCTTACTCAATCAATTTTCCAAGGTCATGAAAAATGACCACAATACTCTGGAACAATTACGTTATCAAAATAAGACCTTATCAGTCACCTTGGTCAGCACTGACTTCGCCAGTTTAGAAGAATTGGAAAATGAATTGAAAAAACTGCAACTTCATGTGAAACAAACCCAAGCATCAACTCGTGAACAACAAGTTGTCGCCACTTTGGAGTTAATGTGAAAGCTTATATAAGTACACTTAATGAACGAGAAAAATGGATGTTAATTGGAACAGGATTGTGCCTTATCCTTTATGTGTATTATTTGTTTTTATACAGCCCATTGAGCCAACGAGTTGACCAAAAATCAAAGCAACTTATTGAAAAAACAGCTACCCTCCAGTGGATGAAAAAAATTCAACAGCAAAGTCATACAAAACAAACGAAAAAGCAAATAGTCGATAACAGCCAATTATTGACAACACTGGCCACACAACTAAAAAACGATACCAACTTAAAGTTTCCTTATCAATTACAACAAACTGGCTCAGGAGATATCCAAATTACTTTTGACTCAGTTGCTTTTAATTTATTTATTACCTGGTTGGAAAAAATAAATCAACGATATGCCATTACAGTAAAACAGTTTGAAGCAGACCGATCGAAAACGCCAGGCGTCACTCGTTTAATGATCCTGCTTAGTTCCGCTTCAAAAACTTAGCTTACTCTAGTCTGGATGAAACGCTGCGTACTCTTCGTCATTCCGAGTACAACGAGGAATGACGAAAAAGGGTTCCAGGACAAGAGTGATTCAAGTATTTCATTAAAATAAGGATATTCCATGTCAAATTCATCAGCAAAAATTGTCCGTTTTCACGAAACTGGGGGGCCTGAGGTATTAAGGCTTGAAGAGGTATCATTGCCAGAACCAGGGAAAGGTGAAGTCCGTTTGCGTGTTCATGCAATAGGTCTAAATCGAGCAGAAATCATGTTTCGCACGGGGCGCTATTTAGTACAACCACATTTCCCATCAAAAATTGGCTATGAGGCCTCGGGGGTGGTTGAAGCCGTTGGACCGGATGTAGATAAAAAAATAATTGGCAAGACCTACAGCACTGTCCCCTGTTTTGATCTAGGCAAGTATGGAGTCTATGGAGAAGTGGCTATAGTCCCCGTTTATGCGCTTGCGGCTTATCCGGAGAAACTTTCCTATGCGGAAGGGACTTCCATTTGGATGCAATACATGACGGCTTATGGAGCTCTGGTCTATTATGGACATCTCGCTAAAAATGATTTTGTTTTAATTACTGCAGCAAGCAGTAGTGTAGGAATAGCTGCCATCCAAATTGCACGAACTCAGGGAGCTATTAGTATTGTTACCACACGAACCACTAAGAAAAAAGCTGAATTACTCTCTTTAGGTGCCGATCACGTCATTGTTACTGATGAAGAAAATCTTCCTGCCCGTGTCGATGAAATAACCAAAGGTAGAGGAGTAAAAATTGTTTTTGATCCAATCGCGGGTAAGGGCATTGAGGTTTTAGCAGAAACACTCTCCCCAGGCGGAACCCTTTTTGTGTACGGTAATTTGTCTCTAGGGCAGATTACTCCATTCCCTCTTTTCACCGCCTTGAATAAGGGAATTTCCGTGCGGGGTTATACACTTTTTGAAATTAGTACTCAACCCGAGGCTCGCCAAACAGCTGAAAAATATATTTTTGATCACATCCAAGATGGATCATTGCAACCCAAAATTGCTCAAACTTTCTCTTTGGAGCATATAGTCGACGCGCATAAATACATGGAGTCCAATGAACAAATAGGTAAAATTATAGTAACTGCTTAATCGCACTAATCGATCTGAGTATCATTTATGTGTACCCTCGAGAATTGGGTTTGAGCGCAAAAGGTGCTCAAACCAATCCTCACTGTTCGCGATTGAGTGCTTACCCCTATTGTTGTTGCACACTGCTCCAATTAATCACTGAAGCACTACTTTTCAGTTCTGGGGGTAAAGAATTTAAGGCTTTTTGTGCCTCTTCAGGAGTACCGAAGGTTCCATATACTCCTCTATATCGCGTTTTGCCATCTCGCTCATATTTTACTTGAGCCATCCGATCTTTTTTAGGTGCTTTATACAAGACTTGTGCAACTTGCGATGCCTTGTCCCCTTCAGTCAATTCAATTGTATATCCTTTAGGATTTTGACTATTAACCCAAGTCTCATCTCTGTCTTTAAAAGAAACTGGAGAATGTAACTCTCCCACATGATATGAGTTAGGAACATTTACTTGCTGCTTTTGTTGATATCCATAATTATAATTCGCCATATTGTAACTATCGATATTATAGGGCCGTTGCGTGATATCTACATATGAATATGCTGGATATGAGATGTACTCATCTTTAGTACAGGAAGACATAGCAAAAGCACAAATTACTATAAGCGCTAAGTTTATTTTCTTATCCATAGTCATTCCCCTAATTTCTAGTTCTTATTATTTACTCCCTGACTACTATATCTACATAATTAGAAAAAACTTTAGAAATTTGTGTTGTTAAAGAACAAATTATGTCTTACAGTAATTATTTTTTTATTTAGACGGCTAAAACTTATGTGGACACATCGACGTTCTGGACAAACAAATCAACGTGGAAATCTGGATCATCGAGATCCTTATGAACGAGATCGTACACGAGTGATTCACTGTCCTGCCTTCAGACGATTGCAAAGAAAAACACAAATTTTAGGGACTGATGAAGGAGATTTCCACCGTACTCGCCTAACCCACTCTCTGGAAGTCGATTCCATTGGACGCAGTATCGTACACAACCTCTTAATGAACCAAGAAAAGCATATTGTTTTAGCAGGCTTACTACCTAATGATGATCTGATCTCTGTTATTTGCCTGCTTCATGATATTGGTCATCCGCCTTTCGGACATGGTGGTGAAGTAGCCCTTAATTATATGATGCGCAATTATGGAGGGTTTGAAGCAAATGGACAAACTCTACGACTGCTCACGAAGGTTGAAAGTAGTTATGGAACCTACGGTCTCGATTTAACCCGACGCGCATTGTTGGGTATTTTAAAATACCCGGTGAAACGCTCTACTGTCGTCGCCCCAAAACAGCCTCCAGTTCATGAATCCATTCATAAAACCATCAAAATTAATGACTGGTTACCACCTAAAGCTTATTTTGATTGTGAACAACCTGAGATTGATTGGTTATTGTCCCCTTTTTCGGATAATGACAAAGAATTATTCCAATCTTTATCACTAAAACCACATGGTACGAAAACAGGAAAATCTGCTTACCATAGTTTTGACTGCTCCATAATGGATATAGCCGATGATATCGCTTATGGAGTTCATGATCTTGAAGACGCGATTCATTTGCGTCTTATCAATTCCTCTCATCTGGATACGTTGGAGTTTAGACAGTTATTAGACAATACACTATTAAGCAAACGTAAAAATGAGTTAATCGACTCACTTTTTTCTCAGGATCTTTATTTAAGAAAACAAACTATAGGAGAAATGGTTAATTATTTTATAACATCAACCCAAATCATCATAGTCAATGAACAGTTTGAGAATAATTTACTCAAATATAATTTGGCACTTACTCCCGAAGCAAATGCCCTTCTGAATTATTTAAAACAATGTATCTACAATAACGTAATTGATTCCCAGGAAGCCCGTACTTTTGAATATGGAGGCCAAACGGTCGTACTTAGACTCTTTGATGCCATCAGTTCAAATCCTGGTAGTTTATTGGATAACAAAAATCGAGTTTTGTTTAAACAAGCTGAGGATGAAACGATTGCCTATCGAGTTGTTTGTGATTATTTGGCCAATATGACGGATGAGTATGCTTACAGAATGCATGAACGTTTGTTTGGGTTTAATACAAGAACCATTTTCGAGCGACTTTAAAGGGTACGTTAAACAAATTTCTCTTGCTAACAAGGTGAATAAAGGATTGTATAAAGATTAAGGAAAAAGCGTTATCGGAATGGCGTCATACGTAACCATATTAGCGTAACGTCATACGGGGATATAACATCCCGGATTACGACTTTGTCTAATCCGGGCTATACATTTAAAACTTAAAAGTATAAGTGTGCTCTTTAGCGATGAGCTTAGAAACCGCCTCATTATCCGTAGTAATATGTGGCACAGTAACGCTTATGCTGGGTTTATCAAAACAGCCACCACGATCTATATTAATGCTTCCTTTATTGATTTTAGGGATGATGACGCAAGAATCATTTTTCTTGCCAAAAAAGCCATCAAATTTTAATTTCATTTATATTACTCCAAAAATAGCTGGAGGCCGATTATATTTTAAATTGATTAAGGAAATATTAACGTGCGATCTTTTTGCTCAGAATAAAGTAATACATCGGGTGCGTCTGAGTCAAACCACGAGTATCTTTATAAACATTCAGGGAAGAACATTTTTAGATTAATAAAAGAGGCATTTAGAGAAACTAAAATGAAACGACAGATTAAATTTTTTTGTGTGTCTAGATTTGGTGAATGATTAGAAAATCCATGAACTATTCAATAGACATGGCGTCCCCAAGGGGGTTCGAACCCCTGTTACCGCCGTGAAAGGGCAGTGTCCTAGGCCGCTAGACGATGGGGACCTGGATCTTCTTACAATTTAAAAACTTCAAATGCCAATAATGGCGTCCCCAAGGGGGTTCGAACCCCTGTTACCGCCGTGAAAGGGCAGTGTCCTAGGCCGCTAGACGATGGGGACCTTGAACGTTTTTCCCATCAACATCAAAGATGTTGATGGTGGAGCTAGGCGGGATCGAACCGCCGACCTCTTGCATGCCATGCAAGCGCTCTCCCAGCTGAGCTATAACCCCTAAAATTAGGTTCGCAGTTTAATGAGCTCCCCATGATCTGTCAAGTATATTTTACATTTTTCATGAAGAAGTTTCTTTTTAATCGATAAAAAGATGGAATGACTATTTAACAGACTAAGGATAAAAAAAAGATACGCGCCAATAACCTGTCTTACTAAAGGAATGAAGAGTGAAATTTTATCTAGATAAATCATTATTTTTTATAAACTTTTTTTTTATCTGCTCCTCAGTTGGGAGTTTAATTCCATTGACTAATCCAATTAGGAATAGGAAATAGATAAACGAATATGAAATATCAAGTTGCCATTTTTTTAATCCATGTTTTGCTGAGCTTGGAAACGCATGATGTCCATTATGCCAACCCTCACCGTATGCAAGGAGAGCAAAAATCCAGTTATTTTTACTGTTATCCTGTGTATCAAAGTCTTTTTTACCCCAAAGATGACAAATTGAATTGACGGACCAGGTGACATGTTGTTGGAAAAAAACTCTGAAAAACCCACAAACAATTATTCCTTCAAAAAAAGAGTACCAATCCCTATACATCAGCCCATTAATGCCCCCTGGAATGATCAATCCAGAAAAAGCAATTAAGGTATAATGTTTGTTGATGAAGCGTAAATCTCGATCCAATAACAAATCACCAATGTAGTATCTCCAGTTTTCTAATGTATGTTGAGACATCCATCCCATGTGTGCATAATAGAGACCATATAATGACTTGGTCTTTTCTGGGATAGGTGAATGAGGATCAAATTCAGTCTCTGTGTACTTGTGATGTCTTCGATGCGCTGCTATCCAGAAGAACGGAGTTCCTTCGTAAGCCATACATCCAAAGCATGTCAATACTATTTTTAGCCACCGGTTCGCTTTAAATGAATGATGCGTTAATAATCGATGAAAACCAACTGTTACCCCTAACACAGTGCAGCTGTAACAAATCAAAAGCAGCACTAAAGTACCTAAATGGATGTTAAATAACATTCCCGAAGCAATGCTATAAATTGTCACCAAAACTGGAATCCAGACTATGGCTAAACTGTACCATTTTTCGGAACGCGATAAAGAACGGTACAAATGTAATTCGTTCATTTCTATCTCACTGTTGAAAACACCAATTTATGCATCATTTTTTACACCATTAAATTGAGTCAGACCCACACTAAATGCCCTTTAGCAAAAGATTCAAATAGTCGAGATTCCATAGCGGACATCATCGTCTTTACCTGCAATGCTCCAAAATAAAAATTGGGTTTAGAGTAAATATCAAAATCTAAGAGTGTGAGGGAGAAATTAAAGCTTCGTGGTGAACGAGACAATTGACTGCTAAAAAAACACCGAAGGACGTAAAAAAAATGCTCTAAAGGAGCATGATGATACTCTACAACAATTGAGTCGAGTACATGGCGTCTTTCGTTACTAAAGCGCTCGGTCAATGAAGAATTCTCTTTGAGTTTTAAATGGATTTCCCTTTCATTACAATGAATACATTTCCTAACGAACACACCGAGATAGAACATCAATACACCATAAAGCACAAAATTTAATCAAATTAAGCTTAATTATAGCATGTGTTTATATATAGTGTAGTGGGACTGCATTGAGCTGTTGTTTCGATAAATTTTTATGGAGGATACTTTTTTTCAAAGTTTCTAATTTTTTAACAAGATTCGCCCACAAGCGAAATATTAATTTGCATATTGATTAAAGTTTGTGATTTAATTATCATTTTAATACAATTTGTTATGAGCAGGTTAAAAATACATTCATTTCATTTCTAACACTTAATCTCCTGTTAAGAATAACGATGTATTATCTATTTTTTTGATTCTAGAAGGAGCTATTTTGTGCGTCAATATTCAGAAAATAAAAACCTGCAATCTTTACTAGAAAATTTAATTACTTCATATGAAACAGAGGTTAATTATAATCCCTTAGAAATTGATCTTGAAGCACAACAACTCACTGTTAAGGACGTCGATGCTTTAAAAGCATTTGTTAGTGATGATCGCAAGCGTCTCTTTATTTTCAAAATTAAAGAAAATGAACCCGTATCAAAGCAGCTCGCCCTCCATGCACGTCGCGCAGTATTAAATAAAACCGCAGAAACGATACTTAAAAATACATCTAACGTTCCAAAGATCAACCCTTTAAAATATGCATTGAATTCCAAGTCGCCTGCGGTTCGGCCGCGTATCCAAATTCAAAAAAGTATTCTTTTACCTAAACCTCCTGGTTCACAAAAAGTTGTTCACTTAGAACAGAGCGAACATGTGGTAAGCCCCGATCTGCACCTGGTATCCATTGATCTTCTCGAGCTTCCCGAGTTGGTCAAACAACTTAGAGCCTTAGGCATCGAGAATGTACAAGAATCAGCTATTCCTGTAATCAAAGAACATCACTATGCTTTTAGGGATGGTATTATCCCAAACAATCCCCCCAAAGGGTTTTATATAGACAAAAGCAAAAATGCATTTTGTTATACTGATACACCAAGAAAACTTCCTTCTCCTTTAGCACCGGTACTTAAAAAACAAGACACTTTAGTTTTGCCTTCACTCGAAGAAGCAACGGCGCTCTTACCTCAGCTTTCTCAACAAGTCATTTCAGCTCTTTTAGACACCCCATACTCAGTTAATCAAAAGAATACCTTTTTAACATTGCTTCCTTTATACGAAAATGAAATCAAAACATTACTTCAATTGCGACAACAGGATGAATTCATCATTCCGTTTCTTTGCAAACAATATCTACTCGGGGGTGAGGCACATTCCATCGTTTTAATCAGACTCATTACTGCCTGTTTAAATAAAAAAATCAATCTTGAGTTTCTCGAAACTCCTGAGGTACAAAATGCTCTTTTGAGCGCTCGAGGAATTAAAAATCTTCAAAAATTAGCTCAGCTTCCTGCAGAACAAAAAGAATGGTGGAATACCCTGGTTGCTGCACATTTAAACTATGATAAAAACAGTTTCGATTTTAATGTCTTTTTTGAAGCCTATACACAAATATTCCTTCCGCGGATTGCCGAAAAAAATCTAACATTACCTAACCCCTGCCCCATCAGACATGATGGTCATATACTCCTTACATTAAATAGGGTGCTGGATGTTATAGAGCACGCTAAAAATCCGCAGGAACAATGCCTTTCATTGTCGAATCTCAATTGGAGCTCAACAGGCGTACATTATGCCATGCTGCAAAAATCAGATGCCGAGCAATTGAAACAAGTGTCTGCGTGTATGCAAATTGAAACACCTGAGGATTGTGTTACTGATCCGGAACGTATTTATGTGCAACTCAACAATGAAGATCCCGAACTTAAGCCTTGGCTATTTCGATATATGGGACAACATTGGAAAACAGAAATTAGATTATCTGATATCCAGGCACAACTTTTAGAAATTGAAAAACTCGATTCGTGGACCTCTGCTCAAAAAAATCAATTAACTTTTATTTTAACGTGTGCCTATTCAAATAAGGATCCCCTGAATGTTGCCCAATGGAGAGATACCTTAAGTCTTTGCATTAATGCATTACAAAGCTTGGAGCAAAATGATCGTACCGATTTATTGCAGGCATTTTCGCGAGCCTTTAAATTTAAGCCGAACTTGTCATTCGCCCAAATCAATACCTTAATGAGCCAATGTATTGAGTTCAAAACTGCATTCCCTGATAGAAAAATCAAAGATGATTTCATTACACCACTGGTTTCATGCTTGGAAAATGAAGGGATGGAACTATTCACTACATTACAAGAACGTATTCAAAAAACAGATCCAGCACCTGAAGTCAACCAATTTTCTCTATCAACTATTGCATCATTTACAGAAATGCTGCAAAAGAAACGTCAGAGCTTATCGCCAGAACTCATTAAAGTATTGGCAAAGCTTAATGAACCCAATTTTGCTGATGATCAAATTGATCGTTTATTATTAGCAATAAAGGCTATACAGGATACAAAAGGCCCGGAATTTCATAGCGCGTTACTGAGTACATTAAGTCAAATCAATATCTCAAAGTCACAAGAATTACCTAAAATCGATAAGATTCAGTCTCTTCTGGAAACATTTGTCAGCTCAGAAGATATATTCATCCCTGCTGAATGCAACACTCCAGAAAAACAAGAAGAATGGTTAAAGGCACTCATCATAGATAAACATTTTTTACCTGGTTGTGTGCTTGGTAATGGAGATATATCCAAACTCGATGATTTAATTGTTGATGCTTTAGCTGATGCAATTAAAAAACGAAGTGCTGTATTTAAAGTAGACAAGCTGAAGAGCGAACTCCAAAAGAATTTGCAAAGCCGTATCGTTCCTCAACAATTGCGCGATAAATTAGATAAAACACTAATGCCACTTTTTGATACGGTGAATGATTTATTTTCTGAATTACAAAAACCGAATCCTCAATTCTCAGAAGCTCTTGAAAAATTCAAAAAATTTGAAGAAGAAAAACCTAAGTTGCTTCAGGAAACCTATGGTCTTAACATTGTCGGTCTCGAGGTAAAAACTCTAGGCGAATATATTTTAAGTTTCCTACTCACTGGGAAAAGAAAAGAGACTGATAAGACCACTGGCTCAGGTTTTGCTGCTGTCTTAGGGCCAGTTCATAGCAACTTAATTGTTTCTCCAATGAGAGCCTTCTTTGAAAATCCCAAGCATAAGCAGAGTGTCAAAGACTTGGATTTGGAGACTTGTCTTGGTTGGATGGCAAAGTTTAATGAGACACTCTCTTTAACTTTCTTTTTCAAAGAAGAGTTGATTCAGAAAAAAGTAGTGCCTGCTTTGAAAAAGACATTACATCAACTCAATACCCAAGATCCAGATTTTGAACGAACTATCCTTGATGAAGCAGCTTTAATCGATGAAAATGCTCCCTCACACATAGCGCTACAAAACTATAAAAATAAAATTGAGTCGATTGCCAATTATCTCAACTTGCTTATCGATATAAACTCACAACACCCACAACAATTCAATAAGATTTACAAACAACTGAGTACAGGAGCTCTAACACGCTTAAATTATGCCCAAAAACATATTTTAGCAGGTAAATTAATCAAAGACAGTTCAGAAAAGCTGGACCTTTATCTAAAGCTCACAACTCAAGCTTTAGAGGAAAATCCTACTGCAGATGATACCGCGATTGAACGAGCCATCAATGGCCTAGTGGATCTGTTTCATATAGCTGACCTTGAGCCCGAAACAGAAACCATGTTCTTCAAAATGAGCCTTGCTCACAATTTGAGAAATGCGAGCCCTTTTCCTCTTGCTGCATTAAACCAATTCAAGAAGTCCAATCTCCCTGAAGAGATTAAATCATCTATTATCAAGAAAATTATTCAATTTTTAGTGGGATTATCTGGTACGAATTCTGAGCTGGTTCAAGGCCTAATCCAACAGACCCAATTATTCTTGACTCAAAATCAAAACCAAGCAGAGCTATGCATTGCATTACTCAATAAAGTATCCCACAAGAAACCCGATCAAGATTTAACCACCTATCCTCTTATTCTCCAACAATTAGCCCAAATTGATCCAGAGAATCGAGTGAAAATTGCCACCATCTTGTGTGGGTTAGCAAACAATAAAAAAGACTCCACAGTGAATCTTCCGGCCTTGTTAGAGCTCACTCAAGGTTTGGGAAGGCGGCCTTCGGTGGAAGTTGATCGAGTCCTTAAATTATTTGCAACGAAGCCCTACCCTAATACTCAAAGTCTCAACTTAGCACTGAGTGCTCATGACTCTGAACAAATTCGTGCTTATTGTTTGAGCTTCGACACCAATCCTTTTGCTAAAGCGGGTGAACAAAGAGATTTGGCGAAGCAGTTTGCAACGGATCGAATAAAAGACGCACTACTCAGTTTACAAGACTTACTTCATGAAACCGATTTCCCGCATGCATTACAAATGCAGCTTGCCAAACAATTAACTTATATTGAAACATTAGGATACACCGACCCCTTAAATCCCAATAATTTCACAGGACTAAAAAAATTAACCGCCTGTTCACGCCATGATTTAAAAGAACGAGCCGGCACTCTACTTCAACAATTACGCTCAAAAACAATTAATCCAGAGCAAGTTGAAGAAACCTATCTCGAACTTTTAGCTTATTTACGAGAAATCTACTTTCGAACGACAGGTTTATTCCCAAATACGACACAAATGCTTGTATTATTACTTGCCTTAAAGGATCCCTCCTCCAATTTATTAATGCGTATCAAAACTGGGGAAGGAAAAAGTATTAATACACCAATGCTCTCTGTGCTTCAGTGGGCACAAGGTGGTACTGTGGTTCAATGGACTGCTAATCCAACTCTTCTGATTCGAGATTATGAGAACAGCTGTGAGCCTTTTTTTAATTTTTTGGGAATTCGAACAGCACTGATTCAAAGTAATACACCAACGAAAAATTTTATCCATGGAGGAATTAACTGCTCCACAGTTGAGGATATGGCCAGTTTTCATTTAGCTGCAAAAATAGATGGAAATGAAGATTTACTGAAACCGAAGGGACCTGTACATATTGTTTTAGACGAATGTGACGATGCACTTTTAGATCAGTTAACCCTTTATAAACTCGTTGCTGAAGCCGAGGCAGCACATGGTGACAACCCTGCCCAATGGGTATATCCCCTTGCCTATCAATTTGTTAATCTTCCTGCATTCCGTAAGACGAATCCTGCCTGGGACGAAGATGAGGATCTCGATCAATTTCGTATATTTCTAAGTAAACAAATCAACGAACAATTTAATGGCGATGTGGATAAACAAAATTATTTGATGGCATCAAGTAATACCCAACTCAAACAATGGATCCATGCCAGCTGCATCGCTGCTACTTTAGTGGAAAACAAACATTTCATAATGCAACCTGTCAAAGAAAAAGATGAGACAGGTCATGAGACCATAAAAAAAATTGCCTGTGTTCCTTTAATTCGCAGCACACCTAAGCTTGGTTCAATTTTCACTGAAGAAGTACAACAAGCGTTACAGGCTCGACTTAAAGCAGAACGCAAAGATCAAGCCCAGTATATTTTTATCGATCCAGTTCCCTCAGTACTTGCGAGTCAATCGGCACAAGGTTTAATCAAATTCTTCCAGAAGACCTTAGGACGTTTACTGGGAATCTCAGCAACTCCGGGAGATAAACGTGAGCTTGAAAGTTTGGCTACATCTTTGGGAATCCAGGCAGTCAGCGTAGCACCGCATGCTGGAGACAAGCGTATCAATCATGATCCGATTTTTACTTCCGATCGGGAAGGGACAATCAAAGCCATACATGAGACCTTCAATAAAATTAAGTGTCCGGTTACAAAAGTAAAATTAGAGATTAAGAATCCCAATGAAGAGATTCAGACCCATGAGCAAAAGCAAAAATTTTTTGAAGAAAGAAGAGAGGCCATTGAAGAGTGGAGCTACACTCAAACGCAACCCATTCTAATTGTGAGTGAAGATTTTGATGAAGCCCAAGCGATTGGTAACAGTTTAAAAGAATACGAAAAGCAAGGATTCATAATCCAAGTGATTACCGGTAAGGAATCTCCGGAACAACTCGAGAAACTCATCGAACAGGCAGGCAAAGTGAATACCATTACTGTTGGGACAGCGATGCTTGCAAAAGGTATAGATATCAATCCAGGGAATCACCCTAAAGGCTTATTTGTCATTCAAACTTACCCTGATACCGAAAGAATGACTACTCAAATCGGTGGTCGTGCTGCACGTAATGGAAAACCAGGTGAATGGTTGCCAATCTATCAAGTGAAGCCGCCTCAGAATTTACTCGATCAGTTTCTTTATTATGTGTTCCCGTGGACTCGGCACCGTATAAACGAACAATCAGTTGAAGCAGTAAGAAATAAAATCAAATTACAAGCAACTGTAGATAGGATATATACCCAGGCCATTGATGAAGCGCAACAGATACTGATGCAACAAATTGAAGCCTGGGAAAGCTTAATTTGTGAACTTTACCCGGACAAACTTCAAATCAAATTTGAGCTCTACCAATGGCGCGAAACACTTTTGAGTGAATTAACCCGTTCTCAAGATACCAATGTAACCGAGAACTCCCTGACTGAAAGTATTGAACAATTTAAAAAGTCAGCATGCAGACTTTGGGGAACTGCTCTTGAAGAAAAATGGGCAGCTAAAGCAGAGAAGGCATCTCACATGAGTTATGAGCAAGGCCTAAGACTTAAGTTTTTAAAACAGTTAGATTTCTCTCAAGAATTAAATATTCAAACAAAGCTGCAACAAAAAGGAAAACAGTTTTCAGCTGGAGCCAAAGCTTTAATGTACCAAAATCTTGAAACGATTATTGCGGATAAAGCAGGAGCCGTGCTCGAATATACCCAGCCTTCTGACCAAACCAAAAAAAGTTTACAGTTAGCGCAAAGTAAACAAGTTTTACCTTATTTGGCTGGAGCATTTTGTACTGTTTGTCCAGAGGCTATAGAAACACTTTTCCCTAAAAATACGTCTCAAAATGGTTCATTTGTACCTGAAATTATTCGAAAGGCAATAAATAAACTCATTGAACAAAAAAACAGAGTATGGCGCAGTGAGGAAAAACAAGAAGTTACTGAAAGCATCATCCAATTTTATCAAAAAAAATTAATGGAGTCAGATGATGAGCCCATTAAGTTATTATCCAAAGTCAAACCTTTAATCTTAAGCTACTGTAGTCAGTTAAACAATTTTTCACTCGTTGAACAGTTTAAAGTACAGGGCCTGGTACTTTCCTTTTCTACTCTTTATCGAAACTTAGGCTTGCCGGAAGACGAGAGTTTAGACACTTTGAAAAAGACCTATGACGAAGAAATAATGAAAAAATTGGCAGAATATCTAATCGATGAGTTTGATTGGGTACAAAAAAAGCCAGAGCCCTTCCATGCTTACTTCGAACGAACTGCAGCCAAAAATGCTGCCCTAGAAATTTATAATCTGGCTAAGGAGTTACATAATGTCCCTCAGGATAAAGATAAAATACAGGAGCTCTATTCAGCACTTGAGCGTCATAAAGCCGTTTTAAAAGATAAGTATCTGTTTTCAATAATTCACTCATCGCCTCGAAATGTAATTAACGATGCACTTGCTGCAATTGATTCATTAAATAACATCCCGCATTGTGATCTGGATTTTAGAAAAAACTGCCATGATAAAATTGTTGCAGAGCATCAAATTAATGCTTTTCGGAACTGTTTGGGCAATACATCCCCTTATTTCTTTAAGACTGTCGACCCTACTTGGACGCATTTGAAAGAAACACTCCTTAAAATAAGTCGTCAGAGTAAAGATAATCCCAGTCATGTGGTGCATGAGTTATATGAAGCGATCGAACGTTTTAGTTCTTATAATGCCTACCAGCCCTATCTAAAGCAACTTAATGCATTGAAAAAACAACTCGCATACTCAATAGGAGAATTGGGTAAGCCGGATGGACTAAATCAGGATGTACAGGAGAGTCTATTTGCACAAAAACAAAAACAGTTTGCCAACTTATTGAGGGTAAATCCAGAGCATGTACGTATCCAAAGTGGTACTGATGGCATCCAAACTTATATAGAATTACAAATCGAAGATGAACGATTGCAACAAGGATTTACTGGATATGAATCCTCTTTCCTTGAACGCGTTGAAGCGGAACGAAATGAATTACGAAGAGTTAAAACAGTTTTTGAAGAGAATAAAAATAATCTTCTTAATTTATCTGATGCCAAAGCGATTGAAACGCTTCCTGCACGAAAGCGTCCCGAATTTGAGAGATTATTCAAACTCAAAGAACTTTTAGATCGAGATTGGAATCAACTCAAAATCGATCACAATGATTTCCCTGAATTCATTCAAAAAAAACTGCAACATGTCGATGAATTGAAACAGTTGAATTGGCACGTAAGCCCTGTAAATCTGAATCAACTCAGAGGGCTTTTGGGTAAAGAACCTGATGGAAGTTTTACTGCCCTTCTTGATGAACAGTCCAAGCTGAAAATTAATCTTGGGGGAATTCGAAGTAAAATCGGGGATATTCAAGAACAAATCCGTTTACAGGAAAAAGAAAAATCAGACACGCAAAATCTCATTAAAACAGGACAAGACCGTATGCAAGAGTCTAATTGCCCCTCTTGGGAATGGTATATGTTAAAGGCTAAAAACCATTTTCTAGAAAAAAACGTCCAAACCTTTGACAAATACTTGGAAACACTTCGTGAAACTTTAAGTGAATTTCAAGGCGAAGAAACCGAATGTATGGATGCAATAAGCGATAATGACGATCTGTTGGATAGAAAAAGAAGCGAGTTTATATCTGAACTTGTTGAGCAGATTAAACACCATATGGCAGCTCATCTTGTTGAAGAAGCGAAACAACATGTTGCAATGATCGATAAGGAACTTCAAGAAACAGAGCCAGCTATTAATAAAATTGCAGATGAGGAAATCAAAAAATCACGCTATCAGACGCGCCGATTCTTCAAAACAAGTGAATTATTACGCTATGAAGCGCTCTTAACTCATGAAGAAGAAATGATATGTGGAAAAGAAGGGCCTATTGGAGAATTCGAATTAGAGGATGTTAAAAGTACAGCAGTATCAGCGTTCTAATGCTCTATGTAGCTTAATGCAGGAGGAGATCGCTCCTCCTGTCATCTTAAGAGTCGCGAGAAGCTACTCGCAGGATTTCTCGCTTCGCGCCAATTTTTAGCACTCTTCCTCAACCTGCAATTTTAAAATGTTCCCATATAATCCATTTTTCCAATAGTAACACCCAAACTTCTTAAGATGTCATAGGCTGTAGTCATGTGAAAGAAAAATTGTGGTATTCCATAATGTAACAGATAGGTTTGACCATCAAATTTACGTTCTTTTGGTGTTCCCGGACGAATAATAATCTGTCTCGTCTCACTGCCATTAATATGTTCTGGAAGAATGCTGGAAAGAAAGAACAGGGTTTTTTCGATACGGCCACGTAATTCAAAAAATGTTTTCTCATTATCTTCAAAAGCAGGCACTTCCATATCTGCCAAACGAGCGGCAACACCTTTAGCAAAATCAGTCGCAATCTGTACTTGACGCGTGAAATTGAACATATCTGGGAAAAGGCTTGCTTGTAAAAAAACGTTGGGATCCATTTTATTTTGATCAATATGGGATTGTGTTTTTTCCAAAATTGCGTTTAATGCCGTAAGCATTTGTTTGAAAACCGGTACCGAAGCCGAGTACATTGAAATATTTTGTTTCATCCTTTTTCCTTGCTGTTAAAATTCTGCTGCGAATTGTAATAAAGAATATTATCTGAAGATCGTCTATTATAAAATCGATTATTTATTGAATTCCGATTTCATTTTACGACCGCAAAAATCTTAATCATTAATGGCGTGATTTTTACTGATAACCGGTATTTTGGGGGCATTTATAAAAAAATGGGACTGGGGAAATTACCAGCTGATGCATCATTCAGAAAAACAACTTCACTTTTTATTTCTCTAGTACTCGCTGCATCCTTATTAGTCGGGTTATTACGCTTATTTTTTGGTTTTTCAATAAATAGTCATTACTTGAAATCATTGACAACAATTTAATAACAATGATAAAAACATCACACACCCTAACTGATTAGGTATAAAAATGACTAAATTTTACGCTTTTCTTTTGATGGGTTTACTCGCTGGTACAAGTTTTGCCAAACCATGTATTAGTACACATAGAAGCTGTCTTAAACTTAAAAACCAAAATGCTCAATCTGCAAAAATTGAATGCAATTGGTTGAATGCAGTGGCTTCTGTGGGGAACTCACAGGGTTCGACGCAATTGGATTTAAGCTATGGCGATGGTCTTGGTGCTCCCGAACCGAGGCAGCTGTCTTGCAAACTAACAACTGGGCAGACAAAACAAGGTTTTGAGTTTCATAATCCCTATTGGGGCTCAATAATCGAATTTAATCTCATTTCGGAACGAATGCTTGAAGTCTACGTGACTGATGGATGGAGCTCCAAGGAAACACGGTATACATTCAGTTGGTAATTTTGACTCGGTTGGGCTTTCGCTCAACCGAAATCTTAATGAATCGACCAGAACCTCACTCTTGGGTAGATGTAACCAGACTACAATGCTCTCTCAGCGGATTTTGACGATAAAATTGGGCAAGTAAAGAATAAATCTCAGGATAATAGTGTTTTATTATTTCGGGTTTTTCGAAAAATAATTCAGAAAACACTGCAAAAAATTCAGATGGTGAGGTAGCCGCATAGGGATCAATCGGAATAGGCTCATTTTGTTGGAGTCGATTGACCAAATCATTGTAACCTGAATTAAAAACCTCAGCCCAATGTGTCGCAGACATTCCTTTATGAAGTGGAGGAAATCCATTCGCTCGACCATTTCGCATATCCAACTTGTGAGCAAACTCATGGATCACCACATTACGGCCATTAAGTCCACCATGATGTTGTGCATCGTCCCAAGAAATAATAACAGGCCCACGTTGCCATGATTCCCCGCTTAAATGAGCTCTCCCCAAATGTTCTATTCCAAACTCATCGATTACTTTGTTTTCGCGTGAATATGCCCCGGGATATATTATGACTGAAACCCAACCCTCGTACCAATCAAGGCCAAGATTCAAAATAGGAAGACATGCCTGTAACGCGATACTTAACTGCATAGGAGTCGTTATCTGCAGATCGCCAACCCCCTCCAATGATTTGTAATAAAGAAACAAAATGGCTAATCGCTTTAGTTTTATCTTTTCTTGCTCACTCAAGCGTCTCAATAAAAATAAATTTTGAAATGCCTCATTCCACTCATCATTCCTTATCAGTGAGTGACGTATGATGCGTTCACACCACCATTCCTTCAACCTGCGGAACATTCCGCCAACCCTACTGAAACAAAAAAACGGAATAGTTCTGTTGAAAAAACACGACGCAGTCTTTTAATAACATAAAATAATATTCTCATTTTTTTCTTTAGTTGCATTGCTTTCTTCCCTGATTGTCTTCGCTATTTGACTGATATCTTGAGCTGCACCGCTCAACAAGATTCTAAATCAGCAGACTGTATCCGTCTTCTCCTAACCCATGCCGCTCCACTTGAGAAAGATTTATATCCCGATCTTGACTATTGAAATGGACTGGATCAGCTCTACCCAACACATAAGCACTGAGATCAGCGTATTCAATTGGCTTATCATCAGATTGCATCAACTCTTTGATTGCATTAAATCTCGATTGATTCAACGCCTCAACCAGTGCTAAACCAGAGGCAGTTGTCTTATAAAAACTATAGCTGTACCGGTCTCTTTGCAATGCAATTGCGAGGATGTCCCTAAGTATAAAACTCAACTGCTCTTCACTATAAAATGCTCCATGTTCCAGCTCAGTTTTCATTTTAATTAATAGTTGTCCCTTTTTACCTTGTTTGCTTTCAATGGTCATATTATTTTGAATAACCTCTATTAAATCAGATAAGTCTGCTTGGGTTAATTGATTTTTTTTCTTTTCTAAATGGATTCGTTCCGGTTCTACTTTTAAACATAATTCATCGGGATCATGAGACGTTGTATCAACGAGTTCACGGTGCGTTTTATTTAGATATTTTGCGGTATTTGAAACTGTTATTTTTGAACCATCCTGAGAATGTAAATTTCTACTTTTAGGGATAATATTTTTAATAATATTGGTCAGAGTTTGTGTCCATTTAATTCGCTCTCGTTCAAACTCGTTAATGATCTCAGATTGCTCAACATTTTCTCCCAAATTTGCCAAGCTGCCCACTCGGCCCAAGAATTGGTACATAATTGCTCTACTGAGTTTCCTGATTACAGGAATGACATCAACCCCATAAATCAAATGTTTCGCATCATTGTCTTTTTTAAGATCCTGGAAAGCCCTTAAATGAGCTCCCAAAATAACCTCTTCTCTCACTTCACAATGTTTGGGATAAGTAGGTCTTATAGGTATATGGAATTTAGCAAGAAGTTGATCCACAAATTCGCCAGTATCATCACCTACCTCAAGATAGGGATAAAGTGTTTCGACATAATTTAAATTTTTAGAGCGAGATAAATCAACCGCACGATTAGCCAATGAATAGTTAAAAAAATCCAAAAAAGCAGTGTAAAATAAATTACCTGGTACAGGATCCAAAAGAAGCAAATTCGTTTCCAGATGAAAGCGATCAATTTGGGATAATTTGAGGGTTGCCAAAATCGCTGCAATACCACCTCGACTTAAGCCAATGCAGTTTAACTTTACTTTATATCCGTCTTGAATGAGCTTTTTGACCACCTCGACAACCTGATCACTTTGCTCCTCCAATCCCACACCAAATAAAACCCCTTTGTAACCATAATCAATACCACAACCATTAAAACCCATTTTATAATGAGTAGCATCTTTATCTTGATTAACCTCTTTGGCTGAGCAGATACGTTCTCCCCTACAATCCTGCATCAAAACCCGATGCAAATGGGTATGAGGTTTTTCAATTTCGTAGATAGTTCCTTCAAAAATGGCGGTTAAGGTGATTTCTTTCATTAGGTATCCCTTTGAGCAGGCAATTTTGTGTGTATTCTAACAACTTAAATGAACAATTAACAATCATAGTAATCACATTTTGAATTCAAAATGATTTAAATCAAAATAATTTGATATCAATCACTTAGAGCAGATTTTTCTTCAATTTTCTTATGGGGGGTTGTTTTCGTTGTATCAGTTTGGTTAAATCAGAACTTTAAATATTTACCTTGTATAATTTTAGGCTTTGAAATAGAACCTTAGATCAAATACATGAATTGAAAATGAACTCCAGTCTTACAATGAATAAGTCACTCGTTTGCCTAATAAACAAATTAAACAAACAATTCAATGATCTTGATTTGCATTTACATGCAGTGCAACACCAAAAGCAAGAGCTCGAACATCAAATTCAACATATTGAAGAGCAAATCGATCAAACTATCCCCAACTCCCTGACGATGAATCCGGAAATTGAAATCAATTGGCTTAATTTCGTCATGCAGCAGCAAGAAAGAAAAGAAGCGATGACTCGAGATCTTAAAAACTGCCACGAACTCGAAAGTAAATTAAACGAAAAAATTACTCGCGTTAAAATGGAATTAAAAACGATAGAACATTATTTACAACGAGAAGCGGACCATCCGAAAAAAAGGGCTTAGTTAAGCAAGACAATATCCCCTCATACACTCCTCATCTGTGTTCCTCTCAACGGCGATCATCTCTGATACTGATTCTTTTGCATCAGAAGTTTCGGAACTTACAGCAATTAATGTACTCATTGAGCGAGTCGCTAAAGAGAGTAAACTGTGAGGAAAACTTATAATAGCCAGTAAAGCACCCACAGCAGATGTTAAGAGAGCTACTCCGGTAAAATAGAGTGCAAATCCAGCTAATTCAAGTACATTGTTTCGGAGCTTTGTAGCACCAAATAAGTCAGCGCCGGCAGCAATAAGGTATGTCCCCATGCTAGCAACAGCCGCAGCCATAAAAGCAAATGCAGAAAATCCAGAGAGAACAAGGCCACAAAATGGATAAAAACCTGGAGCAATTAATTCGCCTCCGAACTCACAAATATTTTCATAGGGAGTAAAAAAACCAGGGCGCTTTCTGTACGTTTCAACCGATCTATTTTTGATCTCTTTAATGGTTTGTCCATCAAGAATGTAATAGAGTTCTTTTTCACCGAGTAAATAAAGCATCAATATCCTCCTCCCCGCCTTTCTCCCAAAGCGAGCTTTGTTGAATTTAAGATCAATCCCACAAGGGGAATTCATTCATCAGTTGGACTTATGTCCCATTTGATTGGTTCCTTCTCAGGAATGACAAATATTTTTTTGCAGTGATCATATTTTTCCAAGCTATTCACAAAGTCCACAACAAGAGGGAATTTTTTGTTTATCTTAAATAAGCATACTAGTCTGGATTTCAGTAGTAGATGCCTCATTCATACATTCAAGGACATCAGCACCGACGGTAGCGAGACTACGAGTAGCCAACGTGATTAAAGAGCATGGAATACTCAAAACCGCCAATAAAAGGCTTGATGCTGCGTTTGCAAGCACATAACCGGTAAAAGATAAGCATTGGCTGGCAGCAGTAAGCGCATCATTATGTAATTGAGTGTAACCCAATACTCCAGCCCCTATGCCAACAAACCAACTTCCCAGGGCAGCAAAAGGCAAAACCACGCCCGCTATAATTCCAACTAAACCTAAAGCCGCAAATCCTAACGGATAAATAACCGGCGCGATTAAACCGCCAACAAATTCTTTACCATCTTGATAAGGCATAAAAAAGCCTGGACGCTTTTTATAAATCTCAATAAATCTTTTTGCTTCACCTGACAATAAATGATTGGGATCATCCCGATCATTAAGTACATAGCTAATCTCATCTAAACTGATTAATCCTAACATACATCCCTCATTGCGTTTAGTTTTTGCCCATGCTAAAGAGATGGTTTGTTGATGTCAATTTATTAATGTAAAAAATTTAAGCCCAATACTGAATTGAAATTGATTCCATAGTCAATGAGCGATCATTAGGCCCCCTTGACGTTTCTTAACTCACGCCATAGCCGTCTGGGCAAGAAAAATATCCAATAGGCTATTCAAAAGTCCAATAAAATTGTTCAAAAAAATAAGATAATACTTCAAGCTCAATCATCCAATCTCATAAGAATTAATTCATTCCTAATTGGTGATTAAAAAACCATTTTGCGTTATAATTAATGAATTCAAACATGCTTTTTAGTGTAAGATGACCTATACATACAACCAAGGCAGTTTTACTTGCAATAAACCTGAATTGTTCATGGCGGTGTGCAAATATAAAGATCACTCTTATATGATTGTTGGGGTTAAGGATACTAAAACGCAAGAGCAACTTGTACTTGCAACCTTTGGGCGTAAAGGTTTTTTTGGAACCCTCTTATCGACAGAAAACATGCCCAAAAAAAGTCAAAGCCTTATTGAGATGCAAGCCTTTACTATTACCGTAAATCAATATGCGGATCTCATCAAGTTCTTAGCAAAAATGAAAAAGAATCGGCGCTCAAATGCTGCGAGCTTCGCTGTACCGACCGCCTGGATTGAAGCAGGACATGAGTCTGGAGAACAAGTTAGTTTTACCTGGTTAAATTCCAATAATAAAATCGAAGACCTGAGTGAGCAGAGATCAGATCAGGCGAATGATAGTGGTTATGAGCCAGATCAAATCAAGCCGGGAATTTCCTTGGATTCCAATTGTAGAACTAATGCGAAGTATATCACTCAAACCACGATGGGAGTTGACTCATTACCTAATGTTTCCTCCCTTTTTTTCACTTCTCTTCCCTTTAAAGCAAAATTATGTGACGGTAAGATCAAAGAGAAACTATTTATTTATCCCCCTCCTTTGCCAGTACACCAAAATCCTGAAGATAAAGCACAATGGGACATTTTAAAAAAAATGTACGGGAGAATGGATAAAATTGCCAAATCCGCATCGGGTAAAAACATGGATAGCAGTCATGAAAAATTTGATTTAATCAAAACCCTCTATCAAGAACAGTACAATAAATTGACACAGGGAAAACAGAGCATCAACGACTTATTGGGTGATATTCAGCGTTATATATCTGAAGGCGCCAATGCAACGATTATTGATAGGCCTCGAAGATTTGCGTTTTTTAAAACATCCACAAGAAAAATGTTTGAACAAATTGAAAAGGAAAACCCGTTTCAAAATGACGCTTCCAAAGTCAATTCATAGAAATAGGGTTCACTCAGGTTTTTAGTTTTTTAGGGGGTGATATGACACTCGCTACCCAACCTCCTCCTAGAGCTTTGACCAAACCCACAGCAGAAACCATTTGCAGGCCATCTACTTGTGTTGCTGCCTGTTCTGCTGCAAGTGCGCTGATCTGAGCAGTAAGGACATTAGCATAAGTAACCGTTCCAGCCTCATATTGATTTTTAACAATTTTGAGTGCTAAGAGCGCATCGGCTGCTTCTTTATCTTGAACTAAACTCTGTTGTTCCAAAAGACGTAAAGAAATCAAATTATCCTCCACGCTTTGAAAAGCAGAGAGCACTACCTGACGGTAATTAGCGACCTGAGCCATGTATTGGGCTTTTGCTGCCCTCACTCCCGCGGAACGATAGCCTCCATCAATAATAGTTTCTGCCAGTTGAAAACCCGTAGACCAACTGATTGCGGGTTTGTGGATCAGTTGATGAAAGCTGTGCCCAGCAGCACTAATGGTTCCAGTCAGAGTTAAATTAGGAAAATAGGCAGCAACGGCGACTCCAATTAACGCACTGGCTTGTTGCACCAAGCGCTCAGCTTGTGCAATATCAGGCCTTCGTTCCAGCCAAACGCTAGGGACTTGCAAGGGAATTGGTGGTGGTTTTAATTTAATCATCACAGGTTTTAGCGAAAAATAAGCAGGTGGACGTCCCATCAATACAGCAATTGCATGTTCGTATTGACCGCGTAAAATACCGTTATTAATCGCTGATGCTTGAGCCGATTCAAGCTGGATTTGCGCTTGAACCACATTGGCACGTGATACAACCCCCGATTTGTATTGATTTTTTGTAAATTGTAAAAGCTTTCTATAAGCAATCACTGTATCATCTAAATACTTTTGCACCTTATCCAGTGTACGTAATTCAAAATAATATTGTGCTAAAGCACCTTGAGCGGATAAACGCGTCACACCGATCAATGCTTCATTAGATTCTGCTAAAGAAAGATCGGCCTCTATGGTTCGACGCACAAGTCCCCAAAGATCGGGTTCCCAGGTTGCATTCAAAAAAGCGGTATAAATTGTTGTGGTTTTTGCAGCAGGTACAATATTTGTTGTTGCCGTTCCTGTAGTTCCGGAGGTAGTGATAATGGATGTGGACCCTCCAGCTTGACGTTGTTCAAATAAACTAAAGGCACCAACTAGCGTGGGATACAAACTCGCTCGTGCCTGGTCAACAATTGCGAGCGACTGTCGAAAGTTTGCCTCAGCATTCACAATACTTTGGTTGTAGTGATACAACTGATTCTCTAGATCATTCAATACTGGATCATTAAAAACCTTCCACCATTCACCTCGATCCCTATCATCCTGAGGCTGAATAGGTTTCCAATTTTTACGCCTAGTGCCAATTGCTGTTTTACCTTTGGCTTCTTTAAAATGTGGCGGCACTACAAGTTTTGGAGGTACATAATTAGGACCAACCATACAAGAAGAAAATATGCAAGAAGACAGCGCTAAAAAAAAGAAAAACTTGAATTTCTTAAAAGATTGTGGGGATTTTGATCGCTTATGAGTGGCCATAGGCACCTCGTAACTTAAATCGTTTTATAAAATGACGCACACGTAATCCTGCAGTATCCATTGCCAAATAAATGACCGGAGTAGTGTACAGTGTTAATAGCTGACTTACGATTAAGCCACCAACAATCGCGATACCAAGCGGTCGACGTAATTCAGAACCCACACCAAAGCCAATGACCAGAGGCATAGCGCCCAATATGGCCGCCATAGTCGTCATCATAATTGGGCGAAAACGTAATAATGCTGCTTCATAGATCGCTTCGCGCGGTGATTTATTTTCCTTGCGCTCTGCCTCTAAAGCAAAATCGATCATCATAATGGCATTTTTTTTCACTATACCAATAAGAAGGATCATCCCAATAAGCGCAATAATACTTAAGTCTGAATGGAACAACATTAAAGCGAGTAATGCACCAACACCTGCTGAGGGTAGGGTAGATAAAATAGTAATCGGATGAATCAAACTTTCATAAAGCATTCCCAGCACAATATAAACAGCAAGAATAGCACTCATAATCAAAAATTTTTCATTAGCAAAAGACTCCTGGAATGCTTGGGCTGTTCCTTGAAATGCACCACGCATTGTGGGTGGCAAGTTCATTCTATTAATAATTTGCGTCACTTTATGTACCGCTCCACCTAAAGAGGTACCTGGAGCTAAATTAAACGAAAATGTTGCTGCTGGAGCCTGACCTTGATGGTTGACAGACAATAAAGTTGCTCCTTGTTCGAAACGCGCAAATGCAGATAAAGGGACTTTATTACCATCAGGGGAAATAACATAAATTTCCTCCAACATTTTTGGATATTGCCAATATTTTTGCGCCACATTCATGACTACGTAATATTGGTTCATTGGCATATACATCACGGAGATTTGACTTTGCCCAAAAGCATTATATAAGACCTTATCAATTTGCTCCGGTGTAAGACCAAAACGAGATGCGGCATCATGATCTACATTTACATACATTTGCAACCCATGATTTAGCTGATCATTATTCAAGTCAACAATTCCATGTAGCTTTGACAAGTTATCCATAATTTGCGGTGTCCAAGTCGCAAGATCCTTTAAATTGTCAGCCGATACTGTATATTGAAATTGTGCCGCGCTTTGTCTCCCACCTAGAGTCAAATCTTGGGCCGCTTGCATATAGAGTGTTGCCCCAGAAATTTGAGATAACTTGGCACGTAACCTGTCCTTCAACTGATCTGTAGTCTCTTTATTGAGTACAGATGACTTCATCATAATAAATACAGACCCAGTATTTGCCGTATTATTCCCTGGGCCGCTCCCTATAAAAGCAGCTACATTTTCTACTGCAGGGTCTTTACGAATTTCAGAAACAAATTGAATCAATTTTATTTTCATTGCATCAAATGAAATATTTTGATCAGCCTGTAATTGCCCCACAATTCTGCCTGTATTTTGTTGTGGGAAAAAACCTTTGGGAATGATAATGAATAAATAAGCAGTCAGTAAAATGGTACCCAAAGTGATCACTATCATGAATATGGGGTGGTATAATGCCCAACGCAGACCCCGTGCATAATGCATTCTGATATATTCATTGAAACGGATAAAAAAGTGGTCCTTTTCACCCTCCTCAGAATCAAGCATTCGTGCGCACATCATCGGGGTCAAAGTTAATGAAACAGCCATAGAGATAATGATTGCCAGTGATAGCGTAACCACAAACTCACGAAATAGACGTCCAACTATTCCCCCCATCAGCAGAATGGGAATAAAAACTGCAACTAAGGAAATACTGATTGATAATACTGTAAAACCAATTTCTTTGGAGCCATCTAAAGCGGCCTGAAATGGTTTTTTACCCATGCCAATATGACGAGAAATATTTTCAAGTACAACAACCGCATCGTCCACTACAAAACCAGTTGAAATGGTTAATGCCATTAGGGATAAATTATCAAGACTGTAGTTTAATAATTTCATAACCGCGAAGGTACCAAGCAAAGACAATGGTACAGCAACTCCAGGAATCATCATGGCACGTATGCTGCCAAGAAAGAAATAAGTAACAAAAATTACCAAACACATTGCAATAAGCAAGGTAATTTCCACATCATGCAATGAGGTTCGAATTGTTGTTGTTCTATCCATTAAAATATTTAATTTGATGTCACTGGGAATTGACGCTTCAAGTTGTGGCAACATTGCTTTTATGCTGTCAACCGTTTTGATTATATTGGCGCCTGGCTCTTTGAACAAAACCAGCAAAACAGCAGGTTTTCCATTAGCGATACCCGCATTATGAACATCAGCGACTGAATCAATCACCTCAGCTACATCAGAAAGCCGCACAGGTTGATTGTTATAATAACTAATAATCAGGGGAGCGTATCCGGAAGCTCTGAGTATTTGATCATTGCTTTTAATTGTTGAGGCTAAATCATCACGGATCAATTGACCTTTTGCTTGGTTTAAATTAGCAGCAGCAATTGCATTGGCAAGTTGCGTCAATCCTATTCCATAACTGTTTAATGCGGTCGGATTAATTTCAACCCGTACAGCGGGCAAAGAGCTTCCACCGACGTTCACTTGCCCTACCCCTTCACTTCGCAAAATTTTTTGTTGTAAAAAAGTAGATGCTACATCATATAACTGGCCTGGGCTTTTTTTATCTGAGGTCAAGGCAATAATCATAATCGGCGCATCAGCAGGATTTACCTTGCGATAGGTTGGGTTATTCGTCAAATTCGTTGGTAATTGACTTAAAGAGGCGTTAATAGCTGCCTGTATGTCCCGCGCAGCTCCATCAATGTTACGTGATAAATCAAATTGAACCGTTATCATCGATTGTCCTAAAGTACTCGATGACGTAAGCTGAGTAATTCCGGCAATGAGTCCAATCTGACGTTCTAAAGGAGCGGCTACTGAGGTGGCCATTACTTCCGGACTTCCGCCCGGTAACTGAGCTTGAACTGTAATTGTGGGAAAATCAATTTGGGGTAAAGGAGCCACGGGTAAAAAATTAAATGCGAGGATACCCGCAAAACTCAGTCCAAAGGCAAGTAATATTGTTCCTATGGGTTTATGAATAAATAATGAGGATAAATTCATACTTCTCTCCTCACTTGATCCGTGTTACTGCGATAATTCATTACTTTGCGTGATATACGATCAAATGTCAGATAGATAATTGGAGTGGTGTACAAAGTAACTAACTGGCTAACCATTAGACCACCAATAATCGCAATTCCTAATGGGCGCCGTAACTCGCCGCCGATACCATGACTAAGGGCTAAAGGGATTGCACCGAGCATAGAGGCCATAGTCGTCATCAAAATGGGTCTAAAGCGTAATAGCGCAGCCTCATAAATTGCATCTACAGGTTTTCTTTTGTACTCACGCTCTTGTTCAAGAGCAAAGTCAATCATCATTATGGCATTTTTTAATACAATGCCGATTAATAAAATAATGGCAATTAAAGCAATAATACTGAACTCATTATTGGTGAGATACAACGCCAACAAAGCACCCATTGTCGCTGAGGGTAAGGTAGATAAAATAGTTAAGGGATGGATATAGCTTTCATAAAGCACTCCCAAAACAATGTACACGACGACAACTGCGGCAACAATCAACCATCCTTCATTCGCAAGCGCATTTTGAAAGCTTTTTGCCGTCCCTTGAAAATCAGCAGTAATACTTAGAGGTAAATTCAGATTTTTCCTCATCTCATCGATTTGTTTTACTGCATCCCCTAATGAACCATTCTTAGAGAGATTGAAAGAAAGTGTAGCTGCTGGAAATTGATCCTTGTGTGCAATGACTAACGGTCCTACAGTTTGTTTCACACTGGCAATAGTCTTAATAGGAACTGAGCCACTTGATGTAGTTATCGATGAGGATACTGAGCCCGGGGTAATCGGCGATCCTAATGAATTAACCGTCGGATAATTTATCCCTGGACTTGAGGCGTTCGTTATTGAAGAAGTACCAGGAGAAGAATTATAGACTGTGGAATTGATATAAATGTTATCAAAGGCAACAGGCTCCTTTTGTAACTCAGGCAATACCTCCAAAACGACTCGATATTGGTTTCGTTGGGTAAACATAATCGATATTTGCCGCTGGCCAAAAGAGTCATAAAGGGTATCATCAATCATTTGCATACTGATTCCAAGGCGATATGCGGTATCCCGATCAACATTCAACTCGGTGACCAAACCCAGATTTTGTTGATCCGAGTTGACATCTTTCAACGCAGGTAACTGTTGCATGCGTTGCAACATTAATTTTGACCATTGGGTCACTTCCTCAAGGTCAGGTCCATTCACACTGTATTGAAATTCAGTGCGACTTGTTAACGTATCTATCGTTAAATCCTGAACAGGTTGCATGTACAATGTTGCCCCAACCACTTTTCTTAGCTTAGATTGCAATCGGCTTATCACTTCAGTCACACCGGGGCGTTCCTCAAAAGGCTTTAGATTAATAAGAATCCGTCCACTATTTAAAGTGATATTGGTTCCATCGATTCCAATAAATGAAGATAAACTTTCTACAGCAGGATCAGAAAGCACCGCTTTTGCTAACGCTTTCTGACGATTCGCCATTTCCTGAAATGAAACGGAGTCAGCCGCAACAGAAATGCCTTGAATCACCCCAGTATCTTGAATAGGGAAAAAACCTTTAGGAATTAGGAATATCAAAATCCCAGTGATGAGTATGGTAACAAAGAAAATGAGTAGAATGAGTGGTTGGCGTGATAAAACCCAACGCAAAGACAATTGATATTGTTCAATGAGATAGTTTAATTTTTTTTCGAGAAATTGTTGTAAGTCATTATTTTTGCTTTCACTTTCTGGCGTTAGAATGCGAGAGCACAACATAGGAGTCAAGGTTAAAGAAACGAATGCAGAAATTGCGATCGTTATCGTTAAAGTCAAAGCAAATTCTCGAAATAATCTACCTACTACATCCCCCATAAACAACAAAGGAATGAGGACCGCAATGAGTGATATAGACAGAGAAATTATTGTAAAACCAATTTGCTCTGCTCCTTTAATCGCCGCGACTAATGGTTTCTCACCATACTCAATGTAGCGCATGATATTTTCAATCATCACAATCGCATCATCGACCACAAACCCAGCGGCAATAGTCAATCCCATTAACGTCAGATTGTTGAGACTAAATCCTAATAAGTACATTAACCCTAGAGTGCCTACGAGAGCCAGAGGTACTGAAATACTGGGAATAATTGTTGCAGGTAATTTTCGTAGGAAAAGAAAAATGACCATAACCACTAAAGCTACAGACAAAAGTAATTCGAATTGAACATTTTTTACAGATGACTGAATACTCACAGTACGGTCAGTAAGCACCTTAATTTCCATTCCCGCAGGAATTGCGGATTGCATTCGATTCAATAGATGTTTAACCCGTTGAGCCACTTCGATTACATTGGCCCCAGGTTGCCTTTGAACGTTTACAATAATCGCAGGCTCATTGTTCATCCATGCTTCCTGCATGGTATTTTCCGCGCCATCGATGACATGAGCTATATCAGATAAACGAACTGGAGCTCCATTTTGATAAGACACAATGAGAGGACGGTACGCTTCTGCAGACAATAATTGATCATTTGAATTAATTGTATAGGCCAAACGAGGACCAGAAAAACTCCCTTTGGCTGTATTCACATTCGAAGCCATAACAACAGCGCGCAGATCTTCCAGCGTTAATCCATAAGCCGATAATGCATTAGGGTTCGCTTGAATACGTACCGCAGGACGATGCCCTCCGCCCAAACTCACTAGTCCCACACCGGTTACTTGAGAAATTTTAGGAACCAAACGCGTCTCAGCATAATCTTCAACGTGTGTTAAAGGGATTGTTTTTGAAGTCAATGCTAGAGTAAGAATTGGTGTATCTGCTGGGTTTACTTTGCTATATACGGGGGGATTTGGTAAATCAGCAGGTAAATAACTACTCGCTGCGTTGATTGATTGTTGGACTTCTTGTTCGGCAACATCCAGTGAGATATCAAGTTTAAACTGTAATGTAATAATCGATGAACCATATGAACTATTTGAGGTCATTTGATCCAAGCCTGGCATTTGTCCAAATTGTCGCTCAAGTGGTGCAGTAACCGTGGTGCTCATCACGTATGGGCTACCCCCTGGATAAAAAGTAGATACTTGAATGGTGGGATATTCCACATCAGGCAAGGCGGAAACAGGCAACAATTTATAAGAAAGGATGCCGCTCAAAAAAATAGCGAACATTAACAACGAGGTAGCTATAGCTCTTGCAATAAACGGACCTGAAATACTCATGTGATATTGCGGGTTATGGATTCATTAGGCCTCTTTCGAAGCTCTCTTGTAGAGGACCACTTCGTCTTCGCTACAGTACTCGAATGCTCATGTACTAATGCATACATTCCGGTTATGTGTTTTGCGCCTCCTAGTGGTCTTTCCGAAGCGAATTTAGAGAGAGATTTATTACCCGCTTTTTGAACTGACTCGCTGGAATGCTGATTTTGGACAAATACCGCCGAACCGTCCATTAATTTATCGGCACCATTTACGACTACTTTTTGGCCTGGCAGGACACCGCTTTTGATTACAGTATAATCACCACTGGTGGGCCCCATAACCACGGTTTGTGCGGTCACTGTATTATTTGCATGAATCACATAAATAAAATCTTTTGTGGTTGCATGTTGTATCGCCGCCGTGGGCACAACGGTCGCTTGTTTCAAGGTCTCAATTAAAATTTTTACATTAACAAATTGATTCGGAAATAATTTATTCTTTTCATTGTTAAAAATCGCTCGAAGCCTTACTGTTCCAGTTGCCGTGCTGATTTGGTTATCCAATGCCAACAATTTCCCTATTCCCAGTAAATTCTTCTGTTGCCGATCATAAACTTTCACTTGCATCTCTTTTCCAGCATAGGCCTGGGGTGCAATTTGTGGCACATAATCTTCAGCAACAGGGAAAATTACAGTAATGGGATTATGAGTCGTGATCACTGCAATACCTTGGGTATTTGAAGTTTGCACAAAATTACCAGGGTCAACTAAGCGCAAACCGATTCGCCCATCTATTGGGGAAGTAATATTACAATAGATAAGATTGATTTTAGTACTCTGAATCAAGCCTAAATCCGTTTTCACATTACCCTCGTATTGCTCTACAAGTGATTGCTGGGTCGCTAGGGTTTGTTGGGAAATAGAGTCTTCTTTCCATAATTTTTGATAACGTTTTAAGTCAATTCGGGCATTGGCCAATAGCGCTGAATCCCGCTTGAGATCCCCTTCATATTGAGTAAGCAATGCCTCATAAGGACGTTGATCAATTTGGGCAAGTAGATCCCCTTTTTTGACCAACTGCCCTTCTTTAAAAAAGACTTTCATTAATAACCCATTGATTTGGGTTTGCACTGTCACAGTATAAACCGGCGTTACCGTACCCAGTGCTGGAGCATAAATGGGTACATCACGAGTGGAGGAAGTTCCAGCAACAACAGGAATAGGTTTGGGAACTGTATTTTTTGATTTTTTAGTCGCGACATAAAGCCATAATGCTGCAACCAAAGTAATGCAAAGGATGACTAGCCCTAGGAAATTATCTGCTGAAACACGTTCTTGCCAACGTCTAGAAATCACCGTTTGATGATGCTTCTTAGGTGATTTTTTTTCTTCCATAAAAACCAGTTTCCTTGAGCGAAAATGAAGAAAGTCATCATAACGAATTTTCATGAGGGTAGCAAAAAAATCTAATGAAAAATAGGTCACGCTTGTTGGTGTTCTGAGATACGTCCTGTTGTCTAAGAAAAAAACTAAAATTGACACTATACTAATAAAAAAGATTTTTTTATTGCCCATCATTATTTCGCTCAGGAGAGAATATGGAAATAAAAACCTTTCAATTCCTCAAAAATAAAGGATGGAACTTGGAAGAGTTTCCCGATCTAGACTCAGAAAACACATTAGTGCTTATTTTTGCAGCACCAGAGTTCATTGATTTTCAAGAACCGATTATTCAATTAGCTAATTTTTATTGCAAATCAAAAGTCATAGGTTGCTCCACAGCAGGCGAAATTTATGGTGATGATCTTTTTGACCACAGCATTACCGTTGCTGTAGTCAAATTTACCAAAACAACTCTAAAATTTGCAAAAGCCGAGGTAAATCACAGTAAAGATTCAAAAACTACGGGTAAATTAATAGCGGAACAATTAAAAGCAGATGATCTACACAGCATCTTTATCTTGTCTGATGGACTTAATGTCAATGGTTCTGAATTAGTAGAAGGATTGAATACGGCAAATGGCACTCACAAACTCATTATTACTGGTGGATTAGCAGGTGATGGCAGTAATTTCAAAAAAACATGGACCATTTTAAACGATAAAATTCTTGATCATTATGTCGTAGCCGTAGGTTTATATGGTTCCGATGTTCATGTTGGACACGCCTCTAAGGGAGGATGGGATATTTTTGGTCCTGTTCGCCGAGTTACGCGATCAGAAGCGAATGTCTTATATGAGTTAGATTATCAACCTGCTTTGCAACTTTATAAGGAGTATTTAGGTGAAAAGGCTTCTGAACTGCCCTCTTCAGGGTTGCTTTATCCTTTAGCAATCAATAATCCTGAGGCCAATAATGACACCCAATTGGTTCGTACAATCCTGGCAGTTGATGAGAAAGAACAATCATTAGTATTTGCAGGAGATATTCCGACAGGATGGCATGCACAATTAATGAGGGCTAATTTTGACCGATTAATCGATAGCGCTAATGAAGCCGGTCTTCTGGCAAATCAATTAATGCTCAAAGACAACTTAAAGGAATTAGGTCCTGTTTTGGCAATTGACATCAGTTGTGTGGGAAGGCGACTGCTTTTAGGGGAGCGAACAGAAGAAGAAATCGAATCAACGATGTCCGCTTTACCTGAAGGTTCGACCCAAATTGGCTTTTATTCATATGGGGAACTATCACCTTTTTCTGTTGGAAATTGCGAATTGCATAACCAAACGATGACGATTACAACAATTTACGAAACATGATTATTAAAATAAGAGTGATATGGAAATTCATAAACTATTAAAAAGACAGCTAGAACACTCAAAAATCGCTCAAGATAAGAGACCAGAAACTGATGAGCAGTGGCAGATTTTTATTCAACGCATCAATAATACCTATGTGGAAGCAGATCAGGAACGTTATTTGCACGAGCGCTCTATAAAAATATCGTCCCGAGAAATGATGAGTTTGAATGAGAAACTTGAATATGCGCAACATATTGCTGGTTTAGGTTATTGGTCTTATGATGGCATCCTCGACCGCGCAATCTGGTCTAACGAATTATTCAATCTACTTCACATAAACCCCAGCCATAAGGCGCCTTCACTAGGTGAGTTTATCCATTTAATCCATGAGCAAGATCGATTTGAATTAATACAAAAAGTAAAGCGTGCTCTTGAGGATAAAATAGATTATGAATGTGAGGTACGTGTACGAAATCCTGATGGGAATTACCATTGGTATAGGATAATTAGTCAATGTCAGAAAGGAGAAAAACAACTTGCTGGAATCGTTATCGATATTCATAAAAGTAAAATTTCTGAAGAGAAAATTAAAGAATTAAATCAGCAAATATCATCCACTGCCCATCGTGCTGGGATGGCGGAGGTGGCAACCACTATTTTGCATAATATTGGCAATATTTTGAATAGTTCCAATGTTTCAATTGCTCTTTTAAAAAGCAGCTTTAATCTGAATTATCATCAAAAATTATTGAAAATCATGGAGATGATGGTACAACATCAACCTGATCTGGTAGATTTTTTATCTCATGATCCCAAAGGAAAGATCATTCCGCAATACGTGCTCGCTCTTTCTAAAATTATCATGGAAGAACATGAGAAAAATACTATTGAAGTAGATAATCTACAGAATGATCTACGGCATATTAGTCAAATAGTAGATACTCAACAATCAATTGGCGGCCTATCCAGTATGAGTGAACAAGTCTACCTGCCTGAATTACTCGAAACAGCAGTAAACATTACGATGAGCTCCTCAAAAAATGCTAACATCCAGATTATTAGAGAATTTAAACCGGCACCTTTGATTACTGTGGATAAGTCGAAGCTACTGCAAATAGTAGTCAACCTCATTCAAAATGCCAAAGACTCCCTTTTAGAAAATACCTCTTCGCCGATTAAAGAAATCAAATTAACAATTCAAAAAAATGGAAAAAAGTTAATACAAATCATTGTCGAAGATAATGGGGTTGGCATTAATAAAGAAAATTTGCAACGTATCTTTGCCTTTGGATTTACAACAAAAATAAATGGTCATGGTTTTGGCCTACACAGCTCTGCGTTATCAGCTCGAGAAATGGGTGGTTCGCTTTTAGCTGAAAGCAAGGGAGAAGGATATGGAGCTCGATTTACATTGACCTTACCTATTGTCCACAGCTCCTATAGACAGGGAGGCCCTGATGAGTGATATCCCATTACAAATTATGATTATTGATGATAACCCATCGATACATCAGGATTTTATTAAAGTTTTAAGTGCATCAAATACGAGGTCAGAATTGAATCATTTAGACAAACAATTATTTGATGATGAGGCCTCTTCAGCTAATCCTTATGATCCTGAAATTGAGGGCTTTTTACCTAAATTTATTTTTACATCAGCATGCCAGGGCCAAGAAGCAATCAATAAAATTCAGGAGGATTTAAAAGAAGGCATACACTATGCGTTGGCCTTTGTGGATATAAGAATGCCACCTGGATGGGATGGTATTGAAACCATTAAGCACATGTGGAAAATTGATCCGGATATTCAAGTAGTCATTTGTACTGCATACTCTGATTACAGTTGGGAAGAAACCGTAAAAAAATTAGGAATGGGTGATAATTACCTTATTCTGAAAAAACCTTTCGATGTGGTAGCAGTGAGACAACTTGCCTGTGCACTAACGAGAAAATGGATTTTGGCCAATGATTCGAAACATTATAGAAAAATACTGGAGCAGACCGTTGAAGAGCGCACAGAATCCTTGCAACAGTCATTGTCGCTCTTGAGATCTACCTTTGAATCATCTGCTGATGGAATCTTGGTGATCGATTTCAACAACAAAGTTATTGATTGTAACTCCAAGTTTGCCTCGATGTGGAATATCCCCCAGTCCATGTTAGAGACTAATAATGGAAATATTATTTTGTATTACATGCTCAATCAGCTCATTCATCCCAGAAAATATTTAGCTAATATTAAACATCTCAGGAAAAATATTGATGAAATCACTCGAGATATTGTGACGTTTAAGAATGGTAAAATATTGGAATGCTATACCCTCCCTCACCGTTTGAATGAACATACCATCGGTCGAGTTTGGAGTTTTCGCGACATCACGGAACAGGCAAAACTTGAAAAGCAACTTAAACATCGAGCCTTGCATGATCCATTGACCCAATTACCAAACCGAGCTTTGTTAATCGACAAAATACAAGCTGGTATTGACTATGCGAAAAAGCATGGACAACAATTTGCGCTTCTGTATTTTGATTTGGATCGATTTAAATTAGTAAATGACAGTTTGTCACATGAAGTGGGTGATCAATTACTACGCTTGGTTGCACAACGCTGGTCCTCTTTAATCGGCAAAGAGGACATTATAGCTCGAATTGGTGGGGATGAATTCGTCATGACCCGTCACATAGCTAAAAACGAGGATATTAGGATAGTTGCCGATAAAATTTTAGACTCCATGCGGGAGCCATTCAAAATCGAAAATCGGGATTTAGTGATTACCACTGCTATAGGAATAAGTATCTATCCTCAAGATGGAGAGATGCCGGCTGATTTGTTAAAAAACTCTGATTTGGCCATGTACCAAGCGAAAGAGCGCGGAGGAAATCAGTATTCGTTTTACTCCTCTGAATTGCATGAGTATATTGATAAATGTTTTAAACTCGAGTCTGATTTACGCCAAGCCATTAAAAATAAAGAGTTTTTTTTATTATATCAGCCACAATTCAGTCTTGAAAATAAAGAAAACATATTAGCGGTTGAAGCTTTAATTCGTTGGAAACATCCGGAAAAAGGATTGTTATTACCTTTAGATTTCATTCCTTTTGCCGAGGAAACTGGTTTAATTATCCCTATAGGTGAATGGATTATCAGTGAAGTTTGCCAACAAATAAAGTCTTGGCATAAAAAAGGATTACCTTACATTCAAGTTGCTGTCAACATTACTACTCGTCAGTTGCAACACCCTAATTTTATTTATGCGGTAGAAAAAATTTTAAAAGAACATCTGCTTGATCCGCGCTATTTAGAATTTGAAATTTCTGAAAATGTGATCATCACGCATAGAGATATTGTGCAGACACTGAATCAACTAAAGCAATTTGGTATCCAAATCGCTTTAGATGATTTTGGAACAGGAAATTCCAGTATCAATTATCTCAAACAACTTCACATTGATTCCCTAAAAATCGATAAATCATTTATCCAAAATATATCCTCTTCACGTAGTGATGAAGTAATCATCGAAGCCATCATTTCCATGGCTCGTAGCTTTAATTTTAAAGTGATTGCTGAGGGAGTAGAAAGCAAAAGACAACTGGATTTTTTAAAGAAACAGCATTGTGATGAAGTGCAAGGCTTTTTTTTCAGTAAGCCCTTGACATCGCAGGGGATTGAAAAGTTTTTAAAACATCGCAATTAATCCTCTAGGTAAAATGCCTGGATCGGGTGAGAGATTTTCAGTGGCATCTTAATTTGCTTGCGTCACTCTCGCTCTCCACTTTAGGGGAAGGTTAGCCCCTACTTAGCTGTATTGAATAATCCACGAGGCATATGGCGTATTAAGAATAAAATATCACCAATTGCCTCACAGATATTTAATTGCCCAAAAAACATAATAATAAATTTAAAAGAAGGAAATTATCCCAATTGCACTTCTTTAAAACTTTCTTGTCCAGAACCAATGATATGCAAGCAATTGATCCAATCTTCATGAAAAATAAGAACCCACCTCCGGTCTGATTTTCTTCAAATGATTTAAGGGCGAATGTTCTGGCATTGCCATTTTATCAACTGGAAGATAAAAGGTTTGTTCTAACAAATGCTGGCCACTTAATGCCGCATGCGATACATGATCAGTAAAAACAATCCAGGTACTTTTAGCAGGAAAATCGATTTGTACCTTTTCAACATTTGCCTGATAAGCATCATCCAACTTCATCGTATCATGTAAATGCAACATGTAATGATCATAAGGTGAACGCAAAGTTTTGGTTGCTTTTACCAGTTTCAACATTTTTGCTTTCATTTTATTGTAAGGAGCGATCCTCGGCGCAAAACGATCGAGAACATCAGCAAATGGCTCACCCACATTCCATACTCGAGGTACATTATGGGGATTGACGTTGCAAAATACACGCAAAATTCTCAACCCATGTACAGGACTTGCAGAAAATGAATCAACATGCAAACGCGTATCATCTTTTCGTTTTGAGGAAATACGCCCGTGAATTTGTGCCGGTCTAAAACTGGTCCTTCCCCATTGCAAATGAGGCACATAAGCAGGCAGCGTCGTTTGAATTAATTGATGTGCAAATTCCGCATAACCGTGCATCATCTCCCGAAGCTTAGTCTCCAAACTACCCATTTCCTTTTTATACGCATTCAACTTTTTATTGCGAATGTCATAACTGACATTTTTGCGACTACCATCCAGAATATGTTCTGATAGTAAGTCAGGGTCTACAGGAGAGAAACAATATTCTGGGAAAAATAAAACTTTACCTTCCTCCAATTGACTCATACTGTTTTGCTGATCAATTTGCTCTATATTTTGTGTGAATAAATAAGAATTCATTCTTTTATCCTAAATAATCTGTCGAACTGGACTATATTGAATTTTTTAGTAAAAATTTAATGCGACATCGAATATAATCCCAAAATTCAATTTTTACTTTTCTGGATCATACCATGTCACTTTGCCCTTGTGGATCACAAAATACATATGAGCTGTGCTGCGGTTTATATTTAGATAAACAACAAGTGCCTGAAACCCCGGAACAATTGATGCGATCGCGTTATACTGCATACACTATGGGTAAAATTGACTACATTAAACACACCATGAAGGGCAAAGCCTTAATTGGTTTTAATGAACTGGAAGCCGAACAATGGGCCAAAAGCGTGACCTGGATAAATTTAGAAGTCATCAAAGCAAGCATGCCAGATCCAGATAAAGGATTTGTCGAATTTGCAGCGCGATTTTCAGAACACGGCCAAGTGAAAATTATCCATGAGTCAAGTGAGTTCCATAAGGAAAACGGCCGCTGGTTTTATGTCAGCGGAATTCATAAACACGGTTTAAATAAGACCCGAAAACCCCAGGTCCCCCGTAACGCCTCCTGCCCTTGTGGTAGTGGTAAAAAATTTAAAAATTGTCATGGAAAATCGAGTTAAACTATGAATGGTCACTTAATGCTTAATATTTTTATCTTTCTTGCTGCCGCCAGCATTATGGTTCCGATTGCCAGCCGTTTTAAGCTGGGGTCTGTCCTGGGTTATCTGATAGTGGGAATTCTTATTGGACCTTTTGGATTGAAATTGATTGGAAATTCACAACAAATCATGAATTTTGGTGAGTTTGGGGTGATCATGATGTTATTTCTCATCGGGTTAGAATTAGAACCTGCTATGTTATGGAAACTTCGCAAACTCATTATAGGTTTAGGTAATTTACAAGTGGTTTTAACGACGTGTGTTTTAATTGCCGTTGGATTAATGCTCGGTTTTAACTGGAAGGCAACTGTAGCAGTAAGCATGGCTTTGTCGCTTTCATCAACTGCCCTAGTATTACAAATGCTTCAAGAAAAAAACCTTTTGAAAACAGCAGAGGGTGAAACTTCTTTTGCAGTGCTGTTATTTCAAGATATCGCTGTAATCCCAATATTAATCATCATTCCATTACTCGCACAACATGAGAACATTCAAATAAACCCTCATGAAGTTTCATTCATGATGCATCTTCCCAGAGGATTACATGCCATTCTAGTTGCTGCAATCATAGGGGCAGTGATTTTAGTGGGTCACTATTTATCCAGACACTTGTTCTTAATCATCGCCAAAACCAATTTACGTGAGGTATTTACCGCCTTTTCTCTTGCTTTGGTTGTTGGCGTCACCTTATTGATGGAATCAATAGGTGTATCCCCTGCTTTAGGTGCATTTATTGCCGGGGTTGTCTTAGCAAACTCCCAATACAAACATGCAGTGGATGCAGACATTCAGCCCTTCAAAGGACTCCTACTTGGATTGTTTTTCATCTCAGTGGGAATGGGGATGAACTTCTCCCTTTTTTCTCAAAAAGCGATGATGATTGTGGTGGCTGTGTTTACTTTAATTATCATCAAAGCAATTATTTTATATTTTTTGGGGAATCTCTTTGATTTAACTAAACTTCAAAGCATGGGTTTTGCTTTTGCCTTATCCCAAGGAAGCGAATTTGCCTTCGTACTTTTTGAATACGCCGGCTCTACCAAAGTAATCAGTCAGGAAATTGAAGCCTTTTTTACCCTTGTTGTTGCATTATCCATGCTCGCCACTCCCTTTTTAATGCTGCTCTATCATCGGTTTGTTATACCTAAATTTATGAGTGTTATACCCGAGCGAGAGTATGACTCCTTCAATGAACAAAATGGTATTATTCTTGCCGGTTATGGGCGTTTTGGTCAAATTATTGGACGTTTACTCAACGGGGAAAACATCACAATTACCGTATTGGAAAAAAATCCAGAACAAATCGAGCTCCTCAGGAAATTTGGTTACATTGGCTATTTTGGAGATGCGAGTCGATTGGATATGTTAAAAAGTGCTGGGGCTGAACATGCCAAACTGCTCATAGTCGCTGTAGGGAATGTCGATGCAAATCTAAAAATTGTGAAGCTCGCCAAACAACACTTTCCCCACTTAAAAATATTCGCTCGAGCACGTAATCGTCGCCATGCCTATGAACTGCATCGACTGGGTGTGAATTATTTCATTCGCGAATTATTTGATTCCTCTTTATCTATGACTAAAGAAGTCATGAAGTTTCTAGGCTACTCCCATGAGGACGTTCAAAAAAAAGCATCTGCATTTAGAAAACATGATGAAACAACACTAATCCAATCCTTTGATTTTTTTGAAAAGGAAAGTGACTTAATCAATTTTTCGCGTCAAGCAAAAGGAGAATTGGAACGTATTCTCCAATCAAATTAAAGACTTTGTCATCCCGAGCCTCGCCCGGGATGACGAAGATTTCTGTCGGCGTCACCCCGATTAAAAAATGATAATCACGGAGTATTAACCACACATGATCAACCTTCAGCATATTTCTTTAGACACCTTTCTTAGGGAATATTGGCAAAAAAAACCTTTAGTGATTCGCAATGCTTTGCCAGATTTTGTCGCCCCATTATCTCCTGATGAGCTGGCTGGACTTGCTCTTGAAGAGGATATTGAAAGTCGTCTAGTCTTTGAAACACCTAATGAAAAACCTTTTTGGCATTTAAAACGAGGACCATTTTTCGAAAATGATTTGAGTAGCCTGCCCCCAACCCATTGGACTCTGCTCGTTCAAGGGGTTGATCGGTTAATTCCAGAGGTTTATGCCCTATTGGATCATTTTGATTTCATTCCACAATGGAGAATTGATGACATCATGATTAGTTATGCAGTGCTCCATGGAAGTGTTGGTCCTCATTACGATAATTATGATGTTTTTTTATATCAAGCCCAAGGACGGCGTGAATGGTCACTTACGACAAAAGGGTGTAATAATGAAAATTACATTCAAGATCTCGAACTGCGTATCATGAGCCAGTTTGAGGAAGAACAACGGTTCATTCTCGAAGAAGGAGATATGTTATATCTTCCACCCCATGTAGGCCATTATGGTATTTCACTTTCAGAAGAATGCATGACTTATTCTTTTGGTTATCGGAGTTATGAAGGACAAGAGTTGTTAGATAGTCTTAGTGAATATTTAGCTGAAAAGGAGACATTCAAAGCACTATATCAAGATCCTGACTGGTCACAGTCACACAATACCTCTGAGATTACTCGTCCAGCTTGGCAAAGTGCGCAAAAACTACTGCAGCAATTAATTAGCGACGATAAAACAATCCAATCATGGTTTGGATGTTTTGCAACACGCCTGGATCAACAAGCAGAACTTCAATTACCTTTACCTTTAGAGGATAATGAAACCATTGATTTAGCAAGTTTTATTAAAGAAATAAAAGCCGGAGCAAATCTGGCTCGGGACCCATCATGTCGTTTTGCTTATCAGACTCTAGACGAACAATCGGAATATCAACTTTATATAAATGGCTGTGAATGGGACACCGCGGGAGTTTCTCAAAATTTGATAAGCTATATTGCCAATAATCGCTCTTTAGCGCATCAATCTCTCATCATCTATTTGAATACTACACAAAATCAAATATTTATTTATAATTTATGGAAATTACAATGGCTGTACATTGAAGAAAACTAGAGCCAGTTTCCATTTTGCTCGTTTGCTCCCAATGCGTTATCCCGAGCTTAGCAAAGGATAACGCCGTAGCATCTTAGCGCATACGAGCAAAATGCAAGTTGTTCTAAGATTTTGTTGGACAGTCTTTGATTGAGAATACAAAAGGTAAGGCTTGAATAAAAATTGGTTAAATTCAAAAACGTAGAGTATAGTTAATATACATACCATAATAAGGACAGGTAATGAAAAAAATAATACTGGCTGTAATACTGGTGTGCTCAACTGCCTTGCTAGGCAATTGTTCTAATGGTTCATGTTGCGGAACTTGTGCGAGTGATTGTGGGGGCTGCGGTGGTTGCAATGGAAGTTGGTATTAAAAATACTCCATAACCACGACATGCCTGCGTTCTGCGGTAATCCGCGGGACGTAGGCAAAAAATAAGATCCGTACAGGATGATTCGTTTCACCTGCTGCAATCCTGAAACCAATATGGGACTCTCTATCCAGCATTTTCACTACGAATGAGGCGAATTTTTAATTGACCAAAGTTAATTTTATGGCTGAATAAAGTAATTAATGCGCCAGTTAATACCAATGCAATACCTACAGTCCCCCACAGATTTAACTCTTCCCCTAGCAGTAGCACACCAAAAATGACCACAAACACTGGCTCCAAGACGGATAAAATAGATGCTTTTTCTGAGCTGATATATTTTAAGCTGTATAACAACAATACTATGGGTATTACCGTCGCAATAACAGAAATTCCAATTAAATGATACCAAACATCCATAGAAGACGGGACTGCAAACGAATGGCTAAAAAGGGAAACAACCAAACTCGTTGTCATACACCCCAAACAAACCATCAACGTAGACATATTAGGAGAAAGTTCATTTTTTTCACTACCTATCACATAGCATGCATAGAAAAAAGCGGAAGCAACACCGAGTAAAATTCCCCATAAATTAAAAGATAACGCATCTAAATCGACCATAAGTGCCATTCCAATTAAAATAACGGCAATAGCCAAATAATAAACTTTGGGAATCGATTGATTATAAAAGAAATAATTGAGCAACATAATCAGTACTGGGTAGGTAAAAAAGATAACCATTGCCAATCCAGAACCTATGTAGTAAGAAGCTAAAAAGTAAAGCCAGGTTGAAATACCATAGAAAAAAACACCTGTGAAAAAAGCTATAAACATATTTTTATAAGAATCATTGGTTTTTTTAATTTGGGGAAGCATGAATACTAAAATAATCATACTTGAAATAAGAAAGCGCCAAAACAACATCGTGCTTGCGGACAAATTGCCATTAATCGCGCTTAAGCCAAAATACCCAATAAAACCATAAAGAAATCCAGATAAAATAGCATAGAGAGAACCGCGATATTCTTGATTTATCATAATGATAATACTGCCTGAAAACTGACTTAAATAAAAAAGAAGCTTGGGTTTTGACCCAGCCTAAAGTATGGAGGTAAAAATTCAACCTACATAAAAAAAGTAAAAAATAGTGTATCATTTTTTCTACATAATACCATATTGAAAATAAAAAATACATACTGTATTATTTGCATACTTTTTTATTGAGATTTTAACTATGCTTCGTTTTTTGCTCTTCATCTCTTGTTTCTTTGTGGTCATTACCGATGTTTATGCTGATTCTCCTTCGTGTACTGAGCATCAGTGTGTTGCCGTTGTTGATGCTGGAAGTACGGGATCAAGACTTCACGTGTTTGCCTATGATCTTGATGAAACCAACACTCCTACGCATATTAATGAAATATGGTCTAAGAAGGTCAAGCCCGGATTTGCGATGATTGAAGCAAGTCAAAATACCATCGATGCGTACTTAACAACACTGTTCTCAGGCGCTCCTATACAACACATACCTGTTTATTTTTATGCAACAGCGGGAATGCGTCTTGTACCACAAACCAAACAAAAAATTTATTATCAAGAAGTGCAAAAGTGGTTTGGTCAAAAATCTGAATGGCAATTGATGGAAGCAAAAACAATTACTGGGCTTGATGAAGCATTATATGACTGGCTTGCAGTGAATTATCATATCGGGGCCCTCACGTCAGCAGGCCAATCTGTAGGAGTTATGGATATTGGAGGCGCTTCAGTGCAAATTGTTTTCCCAATTCAAAAAAATTTGGATAACAAAGGCCCGCAAGTTGAATTAGATTTATATGGTCAACATATCAATTTATCCGTTCACAGTTTTCTTGGACTTGGCCAAAACGAAATGACCCATCAACTTCTGGACACTACTTCGTGCTTCTCTGAGGGGTTTCCTCTTCCAGATGGAAACTCTGGACAAGGTGATGCGATGACCTGTGAACAAGAGGTATCTCCATTAATTCAAATGCATAAAGTTAAAAATGAAGTCCAACCCATTCTTTCTGCCAGCCATATTAACTCGTGGTATGCCATTGGTGGTTTTGCCAATCTTGTAGAAAGTAAACCATTTCAGTTCCATGACAATCAACTAGCGATTCAAGATTTACTTCAACAAGCAAATAACCTAATTTGTCATCAACAATGGGAAAGCCTAAGCAGTCAATTCCCCAATAATGAATACATTGAGTCCTATTGCCTGTTACCCGCTTTTTATTATGCTTTAATGGTGGAAGGCTATGGCTTAACAGCTAACCAGAAGGTGAATTATGTCCCTTCTGCACAGAACCTGGATTGGACTCTCGGTGTCGTGTTACATCATTGAGCTCCGAATGTAACCTGTGCGAAAACACAACAGTCCCTATCTTTAACTGAGGCATAGCCCTTCTCTCTATGGGGAGAAGGTGCCCGCAGGGCGAATGAGGGAATTGATTTTTATAATGAACCCTCCCGCCGCCCCTCTCCCACACGTGGGAGAGGGGATTTTCATCATTGATGGTTCATAATTCTTCTACAGAAAAATCTTCGATCTTTAAATCAGATGGCTGGCCATAAAAGGAACATAAAGCCTCTCGAAATTTTTGCGCACGTTGTGATAATCCATGTGTACAATAATGATTAACCTGTTCATATACTGCCTGTTTAAAAGCAACAGTATCTGATTCTGTCCCATTTAAGTTATCGATACTGATATAAAATTTATGTCCTGCAGCCTTAGAAAGTATCCATTCCAAAGCTTGAGGCTTTACTTCAACACGCTGAAATAAAGCTTGCTGTTCTTCAGTCCGCCCGTCTGGCATATACCAATATCCAAAATCTACTTGTTTTCTTCGCTCTTCTCCGGCAATAAGCCAGTGGGAACATTCATGAAGCGCACTGCTAAAAAAGCCATGAGCAAAATAGAGCGCATTATAAGGACGTTGCTCATCAGCGGGTAAGTAAATAGGCTCGTTATCGCCTTTTATAAGTCGGGTATTAAATTCTTTACCGAAACAATTATAAAAAAGAGTTATTAGATCTTGATATTGATGCACAAATAGCTTTTCACTCATTAATTTACACATACTGTCTAATTTATACTAATATATTAAAAGAGTCATTATATTTATAAGTTTACGGAATTTGGAGTTCCGACGATAAAAATGCAAAAAAAAGCGCTCTCATACAGATTAGGAAGATTTATAAATAAGCTACGCTGGCCAATTATAGCCTTATGGTTACTTGCAATCGTGTTTTGCATTCCATTTTTGCCCCACATTATTACCCCATTTAAAACCACTGGATTCATTGATGAGAGTTCTGCAAGTGCAAAAACAGAACAGTACATGAATAAAAAACTAGGCTACAACGATAAAAATAAATTTCTCATCATGTACCATAGTTCTAAATATTCAGCGACTCAGTCTTTATTTAAAGAAAAAATCAAAAAATCCTTGGCTGATTTAAAAGATTTTCCAATTAAAAATGAAATAATTTACCCAGATGATAAAAATCAAATTTCCAAGGATAAACATACAGCCTATGCTGCAGTCATCTTCAAAACGAATAAACCTCTTAGTGATGAATTATTAAAGCAATTCAAGCAATCGATAAAAAAACCTTCCCATATGACCGTGCAACTTGGTGGGGAACCTCTTTTCGTGCAAAACGTCAATCAACAGACACAAATTGACCTTTATAAAGCGGATTTTGTCGCTACACCAGTGGCGATTATTACCTTACTTCTTGTATTTGGCTCGGTAGTTGCAGCCACACTTCCAATTATTTTGGGTGGTGGATGTGCAATTATTATTTTAACTACACTCTATTTTTTTGGGCATTTGTTTACTCTTTCTATCTTCACAATCAACATCGCTTTATTACTTGGTTTGTGCCTTTGTCTGGATTATTCATTATTTTTTATTAGTCGATTTAGGGATGAATTAAAAAACGGCTCAAATATTGAAGAAGCAATTGCAACAACTCAAGAAACAGCAGGTAAAGCCATTTTCTTTAGTGGCTTGGCTGTTTTTGTAAGTCTCAGCGCCTTATTTTTATTCCCGGTCAACATCTTATTCTCAGTTGCCGTTGGTGGTCTAGCGGCTGTATTTTTTGCAGTTTTAATCTCAACCATATTTTTGCCAGCTATCCTTGCCGTACTGAAATCAAAAATTAACTTTTTATCGATACGTTTATTTAGGAAAAAGGATCGTTATGGTTCTTGGCGTTGGCTCGCAGAGCGGGTCGTGCAACACCCTTACCTGTTCTTCTTCCCTATTCTTATCTTTTTATTAGTGCTTGGATATCCTTTTTTAGTAGCAAAGTTTGGCATTTCAGATTATCGGATTTTCCCTGAGCAATCAGAACACAGAGCTTTTTATGATACATATGCGAAGAAATTTCAAATTGAACAACTAAATCCTGTGATCCTGGTCATAGAATCCCCCTCGTCCTCAATTTTATCTCGTCATAACTTATCCAAAATCTATGATTTGGTTCATAAGTTAAAACAAAATCCATTGGTCAAAGAGGCCAATGGCATCATTAGCAGTAATTCGGATCTCAAAAAGGGCCAATATTATACCCTTTATCACCTCGATAAAAAGTTACTCGATCCGCGTGTGAAGCAATTGTTGGAGACTACCACTACCAAACACTTAGCAATTATCAATGTAATCAGCAAGCATCCCGTTAATTCAGAAGAAACCAAAAAACTGGTTAATGAATTACATCACATCCAATTAGGTTCGGGATTAAAAGTGCAATTGACTGGCATCGCTGTAAGTAATATTGATGTGCTGCATAGTATTTATCGTGTTCTTCCCTATGCCATTCTATGGATCATTGTATTTTCTTATCTGATCTTGCTTTTGCTATTAAGATCGATATTTCTACCTCTGAAAGCAATTTTAATGACTTTATTAAGCCTCAGCGCCTCATACGGTGCGCTGGTTTTCGTTTTTCAAAAAGGATATTTCTCTACATTACTTAATTTCCAACCCCAAGAAATGCTCGATATTAGTTTATTGGTAATTATCTTTTGTGCCTTATTTGGCTTTTCAATGGACTATGAGGTATTTTTACTGACGCGTATAAAAGAAGCGCATCAGCTGACTAAAGACAACAATAAAAGTATTATTTTTGGTATCGAAAAAAGCAGTCGTATTATTACAAGTGCGGCTCTCATTGTTATCGTAATTTGCTGCTCCTTCTTGATAGCAGATGTATTAATGGTCAAAGCATTTGGACTTGGCATTGCTGTTGCCATTTTCGTGGATGCTTTTTTAATAAGAAGCTTTTTAGTACCTGCTACAATGGCGCTCTTTAAAAATTGGGTCTGGTACCTTCCCAAATGGTTAGATCGACTCTTACCCAAACTTTAATCCTAAATTCGCAAAATTAACCGATAAAAAGCAGCGGATCCCTATTATTTATTTTCTACGTTGAATATAGCAAAAGTGTTTACTATACTGAATTTAAAGGTTTTTTAGTTATTTTTTATGTGAAAATAAAGGTGTTTTTTTATTGCTCCAAGATCAGAAGCATTGCGTAATGAATAAAAAATAACTAAGAAACCTTTAAATTCAGCAAAAGATTTAGATTGTACGCTATTCTTTAACTGCCGAATTTAGGATAAAAAATGGCTAATAAAAAAATAATACATGCCTTATTTGAAGAATATGCGCGCCACTTTCCTCATTATATCGCGGCGCTAAAAGGAAATGAAAAGCTGACTTATGGCGAGCTTAATCAAAGAGCCAATCAACTCGCCCATTATTTGCAAAGTTCAGGTTTAAAGCCAGACACTCCCGTTGCACTCTGTTTGGACCGTTCATTTGATTTTCTAATAACGCTTTTAGCTATTTTAAAAGCAGGCGGGGCATATTTGCCTTTAGACGCATCTCAACCCAAAGAACGCTTATTATTTTTACTTCATGATAGTCAAGCACCAATTTTAATCACCCAATCTCAGTTTACTGATTCATTTACTTCCTACCATGGAGCAGTAATTCTCTTGAATGGGGATCATAATAAGATTAATCAACAGCCAATAGACAACCTCCCACCCACAAATACTCCTGAACATTTAGCCTACATCATTTATACATCTGGCTCCACAGGCGCTCCAAAAGGCGTGCTCATTGAACATCGCTCCGTGGTGAATTATTGCAAATGGTTTGCTGATTATACTCAGTGTAAACCTCAGCAACGAATTGATTTTTCTGCCAATCCTATCTTTGATATGTCAGTCACTTCGACTATTGTTCCTCTAATGCTTGGGTTAACCGTTGTTCTTTGCGAGGAGGTGATTAAGAAGGAAGTACGATCTTATCTGCATTATTTGGCAAAATCGCGCATTAACATCATAAAATCAACTCCAAGTTATTTTAAGGTACTCGTGCAAGAAGCAAAAACTAACTTTATTGCCTTACCCCAATTACGCTCGATTATCCTGGGTGGAGAAAACTTGTCTGCTGCCGAATGCCAATCTTGGCTTAAGCTCTACCCTAAACATGTTTTATATAACGAATACGGACCAACAGAGACTACCGTAGCCGTTTCGACTTATAAAATAAGTATTTTAAACTGCGCCGATTTAGATAACAACGTGCCTATTGGGAAAGCAGGTTCGAATATGAATTGCTTGATTCTTGATAAGAAAGGCCAGCCTGTTCGAGGTGGAGAGCCAGGCGAATTATATATTGGTGGCGCCTGTCTGGCTCGTGGTTACTTAAATCAACCCCAATTAACGCAACAACAATTTACTACCTATAATCAAACTCGTTTATATAAAACAGGGGACTTATGCAAAAAACGTTCTGATGGAGTAATTGAATATTTAGGGCGCATTGATGAGCAAGTCAAAATACGTGGATATCGTATTGAACCGGGTGAAATACAAAAATACTTGCTGACTCAACCTGATATTAAAGAAGCAGTGCTACTCACTCAAAAAGATTCTTTTGGAGAGCAACGATTGGTAGCCTATTACATCCTAAAAAACGGTGATTGCGCCCTAAATGCAAATCAAATACGACAATTTTTGCAAATATATTTGCCTGAATATATGATCCCCTCAGTATTTGTAAGGGTTGAGTCCTTCCCGCTGACCGCTAATGGTAAATTAGATAAAACAGCCTTACCTTTACCCTCATTAATTGCCAGTCATGACTATGTTGAACCCTGTACTGCCTTAGAGAAAAAACTTGCACAAATTTGGTCAGAAGAATTAGGAGTTCCCCTCATCGGCATTCATGATGATTTTTTTGATTTAGGAGGACACTCCTTATCAGCAGCACGTATCATTGCGAAAATAAATGGAGATTTAAATAGAAGCATAAGCATCTATGACTTTTATAAAGCCACAAATATTGCCAAACTAATCCCAATTATCAAGAGTACCAAAAAAAATAAGAAAAAAAGCGCAAATAAGCGGCCTGACTATCATAAACTCATCAACATTCCTCTGAGTGATTTCCAGTTTTTACTCTGGATGTCTTACATATTTGAGCCTAAAGCACAGAAACTAAATATTGTCGCGAGAAAGAGGCTGGGCGGTCATTTAAATGAAAAAGCTTTAGAATTTGCCTTTCAAGCAGTTTTAAAAAAACATGAAGCATTAACTTTTCAGATATTAAAATTAAAACCCGCACAAAAAAAACGAAAACACTATTCGTTTCAATTGAGTATTAATGATTTCACATCACTTCCTATGCAACAATGCGAACGTGAATTACAGATATCAATGACTCAACTCATCAATTTATATCCATGGCCTAAGAAAACCCCTTTGATTATTGGCAAATTATTTTACATAAATGAGCATGAATCAGAACTGCAAATTTGCACTCCGCACCTCATTTCTGATGATCATTGCATCGATATTTTATTTGCTGAGTTATCTCAATTTTATCAACTTTATAATCAAGTAACACTTGATAAAATTGAAATCGATACGCGTTTTAAAGAACATATTTTTAGTGAACGAACTGCAATGAAAATGCATTCGGAGGAAGATATCCCATTTTGGGAGGAATATTTGAAAGATGCCAGCTTATTTACATTTCCCGAAGAGCATGTAATTCATGACATGCGCAGCGCAAATATTCCTTATTCAACATATTCAGTCATATCCAAGGACTTAATCCATCATCTCAAACTTTTTTGCGAGCGCAACCACATCAGCATGAACAATACATTATGCGCAGTTATTGCGCTGGCTTTACGAAACTGCTGCGGAAGCTACGCAAGTGAAACTCCTTATACTTATATCAACATCATTCAATCCACACGAGATAACTCCATTTATGATAATACGATTGGCTGTTTCTTGAGAGTGGAACCGACTAAAATCAGTCTTGATGATAAGGCAACACTAACTAGTTTATCCCAACAAATACGTAACGCCATTATTGATACCAGTAACTATCAATATTGTTCAAACCTTGTAAAGCTTAGCTCTATTAGCTCGCTTAAGCCGAATAGGGTAGAACGTTTCCTTACCCAGCTCGTTACTCCAATCTGTACAAAGCTACTCAAGATACCCTCTATTTATCGGAAAATATTACAACGATGTGGCAGTCGGATGATCTCATTTAAACGAAATACAAAATTTCTTGTTAACCTCAATATCCGAGATAATTTCGTAGAACCTTCCAATAGAAATTTGGAGTTATTTGGGTTTAATTCGAAACAGATTAAACACAATAATGATGATTTACTTGCAATAAATTATATCTTTGAAGCCAGTTTCATCCGCAATGACAATGAGAACCTGCATTATTTAGTCATTTCAGCCAACTTAGAACCCACATTTCGTGAGAAAATTGTCGAAGAAGTCATTCAGATCATGGAATCAATTGTATTTGAAAACAATTCACGTGGACTTATGCTGAAACATGAACATGTAGAACAATTTTTTTAGACACTCTCGATTTAGAATTCATTTTATCGCCTTTATTACAACGTTAAGGAGCCAATTATCCCTTATCGCTCATGCAGAACACGCCCTGCCAAATCGGTGCCAAGATTGCCATTTAGGTAATTACATGTTGATTTTTTTTTACAAAAAACAGCTGATTAATACTCTCCAGCAATAATTCAATAACTATGCTGGCTTCGTATTCAACTCAGCTACATTATTCATACGATCTTTTGCAGCCCGATTAATTTTCTGATAGAGTAATTCAGATAAACTTTCAGCCTTATAGAGGATGTTAAAAATGATTCGAGGATTTTTTGCTGGTTTAATCTTTTTACTCAGTTTCTCAGCTTTTTCATATGGAAATACTTGTGGTAATGCGGTCCCTACAAATGATGCCGGTTTTTGTTCTTCATTTAAACAAGTTGCAACGTGTTACTGTACTAGTTCTGGCTTGCCTGCCGGCATGTGTCAAGATATGAATATGTTGTATGCTCGTATGGTCAGCGTATATGGTTCATTGGATAAAGCATGCGCCGCTCAACCTTATACTACGAAACAAGATTGTCTCGATAATTGGAATTGTTATCGTCTCGGTGGAATAGATTCTCGTGGTAGAATTTGTAGTTCCACAAAACAACCCTGTCAGTAATTTATATAAATTGTTAGAGTCAACACAAAATGATTAAGGTTGGGCTATAGCCCAACCAGAAATTCTAATGATTAAAACAATCTTCGTAGAGTACTTATTGTGCAAAATAAAAATTCAAAATCATTTTTATTCTCATTGTTATTTCTTTCAACATCTTTTTGTTTGGCACAGACCAATGATATGCCCCACCACCCTTTTTACATTGGTGCAATTGCGGGTTTTGGTTCAACTACCTGGCAAGGTTTAGTTCCAAGTGAAGAAAATCAAAATGTGGCCTTGATGTTATCAACTCCTATTGATGTGGAAGAAGGTGGAAGTGCATGGGGCGTTTTAGCTGGTTATGAATTTACTCGCTTCTTTGCAATCGAAACCAGTTATATGCATTTTCCAGATGCGAATGTTCATTTTGACTCCATAAGTTTATTCAGTTTCAAACACGATGGTTTAGAGGTTTTAACAACCCAAACTGAAGTCGTAACCCTGATGGGCAAACTCATGGTCCCTATTCCTCACTCCCAGATGAAAATCTTTTCCGGAGCTGGAGTTGCAGGTGTGCATCGTAAAGATATTGTTGTCGATGACTGGCGTCCAGGACCTGCTTTTGCCGTAGGTATGAGTTATAATTTTACTGAACAGATAACTGGTGAAATTGCTGGAAATTTTAATGCGGGTTATGGGGAGTCGCAACTGAATCCTGCCGACTCATATTATCCTTTTCTCTATTCAGTTGCTGCTCATCTAATTTTTCGTTTTTAAATCAACTGTCATGATATAAATTCCACTCGGATTAAGATCATTTAATCCGAGCTTCTTGTTATCTTGTATGCAGCCAATGAACACGTTAAAACGTCGTGCAACCATCGAACGAAAATTAATTATTGTTTGCCCAACCGATATATTTCGTAGTTTTTCTTTAATTCGTATTGAAGGGTTTCTTTATCATCCAAACCCAATCGGTCCACTAAGGATAACGTATGCATGATGTGCGACGCTTTAGCTTTAGTTACTGTAAAAGGTATATTTAGGTGCGAATTTTTAGGATCACTGATAACCTTTAAGAAATCATTTTTTCTAATGCCTTTCACATGCTGAATTTCATTGTCTTTACTGGGTATAAAATTTTTATTTTTAACCAGACGGCGCATGACATAATAATAAGTATTTATTTGTTGATAGGTGAGATCCAGCTCAATAGTATTCTGTTCATCATACATATCCATTATTCGATTGCGAGGCAAAGCAGGATGATGTATTTGAGCTAACTCCCTAACCCCCTGAAAGATACTGCTAGCCAATTGAGGGAGTAATTTATTCAGTACATAATGTCCAAAAGGACGAAATGCATAGCTGTAAGGTACCAATATATTATAATAAATCAGGGATCTCACTAATACATTAATCCAGAGATGATGCGTTTTGCGCTGGGAATTATCGTATTCTGCCGAAACATATCTGAATTCGGTATCTGCAAATCCTGCATAATTTAAACAATGATCAAAAAAAGCATTAGGCCCTTTCTTGTCTTTTGGCGGCACCACTTGAAGGATTTCCCAATCTTTTTTCCAAATACCGAAAGAAGAAACCGGATCATCACCCTGTTTTTGCACTACAACTCTTGGCTTTTGAATCAATTCTTCCCAGTGGTCATACCCACTTTTAAATAAAGGATCGAAAAGCCCCGGTGGATTCAATGCATCAACACGTGATATTTTATAATCCCCCTTATCAAGAGCAAGCAACAAACTTAAAGCCCCTCCCAAACTTACTCCACATACATGAATTGTATTATTCTGTTGATTGAGCCATGTTCGAATTGCTTCTCTACCACTGCGATATAAGGATAAACCAACCGTTTCAAATCCTTTTGAGTCCGTTTTTATTTGAGTTAAGAAACCTTGCCCTGCAGGATAGGTAGTGCCCATAAAAATTAAATGCGATTCTGCTTTTTCATGAAAAATTGGTTTAAGTCCATAAGCAAAAACGCGATCATGATCATAGGTAAAAAACTGCTTCCACCCATGTTTCCCTGTTAGTTCAATCGGAGTAACTTGATACTCAACTAATTCCCAACGCCCTTCATTACATTGTGGAATTTTAAAGGACTCATAAGGAGTTAAGTCGCCGTAAGGAAGCATAGACAAGCAATTACTTAAATAAAGTTGAACTTGTTCGCTTTGCTCGTCATTCAATTCTTTTTCATGGAGTTGCTTAAAAAGCTCTTGGAACCCTTGTTGCATGGCCAGACGAACTTCTCTTAATAACTCCATATCTCGCTGAAGAAAAAAAGAAGATAACACTGTTGGAGTTAAAAATTGAGTCCAAGACTTTGTCCATCCCATAGTAAAAAAGCGCAGTATATTGCGGGCCAAAATAGGAGCGGTTTGAGAAGAGTCCACTCCATCAAGAGATTCAAACTCCCCTTGCTCAAAAAACTTGAGTTCCAAACCTCCTTTAAATGTTGTTCCTTCTGACAATTCAACCTCCCTTTCCCTGTTTTGGTCGTTGAATAAAGATCACTTGGGCCCAGCCAATCCAACCGAGTGAACTATGAATATAAATTATATGCCTTTACCTATTCGATACTCACTGTAGCATTTTTCTAAATTCTCTTTTAATAAGGCCTCGTTCTCCATTCCTAATTGTTGTACCCAATATAAAGTACGCCGAATGTGAGCGGCCTTAGCTCGAGTAACCGTAAAAGGCACTACAATATCTGCACTTTGGGAATTAGCACTTTCTTCGAGTACTCTTTTTTTGCTAACCCCTGCTACATGGTTACTTTTGTGTTCGTCGTCAGGCAAATAGCTCTTTCCTTTTACCAGCCGGCGCATCACATCATAATAGGTGTGTATTTGCGGATGAGTAAGTTCTATCTTAACTGTCTCGTCTTTATTATAGATATCCATAGTCGGATTGCGCGAAAGAGAAGGATCATGCATCTCAGCCAGCTCCTCTTTTTCTACAAGCGATCGAATAGCAGAATTTTCTCGATTTTTTTTCGAAAGGTATGTTGAGCAGGCAAAAATGGAGGCCAACAATCCTCCAGCAATGATAAATAAAGCAGCTACGGGTATGATCCCAGCCAAGGTAAGACCCACTCCTGCTAATACACCTGATACAGCTATTGTAATCATCCAATTTTGAACAAAAAAATAGGCAAGCGGACGCACTGCATAAGTATACGGCAGAAAGAAAAGACCATAGAGTAATGCCCTACCAAGGGTGTAAAGCCAAAAATTACGCGCTTTTCGTTTGGCATTATCCTGTTTGGCATCAATATAGGTAAAGGTTGTATCGGCGAATCCGGCATAATTTAAAAAATGGTCACAAAAACAATTGGGCCCTTGTTTATCGGGTGGTGGAGTGACTTGCATAATGTACCAATCATCCTTCCAGACTCCAAAGGCTGAAACAGGATCATTTCCTTGCTTTTGTACAACAACGAGTGGCTTATTGGCCAATTCATGCCAATGATCATTTTTATTTTTGAACCACCCCTCATGCAGCCCAGCAGGATTGAGGGCATCAACACGAGACAATGCATAATTTCCTTTATCGATAGCAAGTAATAAGCTTAGTGAACCACCTAAGCTGACACCACATACATGCACTTTATTTTTTTGACTGCTAAGCCATTGATGAATGCGATCTCGTCCCGTTTGATAAAGAGACTCGCCAACAGTTTCAAAGCCTTTGGAATCCGTATTCACTTGGGGTATGAAGCCCTGTCCCATAGGATAAGTTGTGCCCATGAAAATTAAGTGAGACTCTGCGTTTTGTTGAAAAAGCGGCTCAAGTCCATAAGCAAAAACACGGTCTTGGTCTTGAATAATAAAACGGTTCCATCCTGTTCTTTGGGTTAATTCAATTGGTTTGACTTGATATTCGACTAGTTCCAGATGGCCGTCAATAAATTGAGGGATTTTAAAGGCTTCATAAGGTGTTAAATCGCCATATGGGAGTAACGTCAAACAATTACTTAAATAAAGATGAAATTGCTCTTTTTGCTGAGCAGTTAATTCCTTATCCTTTAATTGCTCAAAAAGGTCGAAGAAACCCTGTTGAAAAGCGAAACGTAATTCCCGTAATAATTCATGATCACGTTTTACAAAAACAGCATAAGCTACGGCTGGGGTTAAAAACTCAGTCCACTGCTCTGTCCATCCCATCATTAAAAAGCGCACCGCATTGCGCGCAATAATCGGTGCCTGTTTTTCTTGTTCCGCACCTTCAATGGGTTCAAATTGGCGTTGAGGGGAAAAATTAAGTTCTATTCCACCTTGAAAAGCAGATTTTATAGGCATATTCCACATCCCAAATAATTACATGAGTATTTTCCTTATCTTAGGGCAAAACACTTGAAGAACGATTGAATTTAAAGTGCAGATAAGGCAAAAAATACACACAATACAAACGTTCTTACTCAGTGACAAGTACTTATTACAATTTTTCTTGTTTTAGCGAAGTCACCACAGCAGGACGTTGTGCAACCACTTTCATAAATTGTTCTAAATGTTTATACGCGGAAAGATCCATTTTAAAATGATACGCCCATCTGGTTATGACAAATAAATAAGCATCGGCCAAAGAAAAGTCATCCCCCATCAAGTAGGTCCCTTTTGCAAGACGCTCATTAACATACTTCAATCGAGTAGTGATTATGGACATAAAATTTTTTTTTGTTTCTTCATTAAGATTGGGATTAAAGAACATGCCAATAGTTTTATGTAATTCAGTTGCAACATAATTTATCCACTCGAGGGTGTGGTATCTTTTTAAGTCTCCTACTGCGGGTAAAAGCTTTTGACCAGGTGTTATATCCGCTAAATATTGCAAAATAACCTGGTTTTCTGTCAACAAATCCCCATTATCCAGGTAAAGTGCTGGTACTGCACCTTTAGGATTAATCGATAAATAATTTTCATCTGAACGTGTTTTTTTTGCCTTTAAATCGACTTCTTCATCTTGAAAATCGATTCCTAACTCATTAAGAACAATACGTACTGCTAAAGAACATGCTGATTTGGCATAATAAAGTTTCATACTCACTCCTTTGATTCCTGGTCAAATATTAGATTACTACTGTTAAGTTAAGAACAAACCCTCTGCACGAGTAGCTTTTACAGAAAACTATTGTATTTCATTTTGACAAAGACGAAAATGGATTGCCCACTGGCATGAAACAAAATTTATAGAAGGATTACCGCTTTCGCGGAAAATCACGACTTACAGTTTGATCTATTGTATCCTGCCTCAACTGAATGACAATGAATACGATCCCCCTCGAGTGATTAATATATTCTTTCGAATTCAGTTGAGCAGACTAGAAATCAGTTATACTAGCCATGTAATTGATTAGTCGGTCCACTTTTCAGATCATTTTCTATCTCATCAAGTAACTTCATAGTAGATGATGTTCTTTTGACAAAAGGAAGATAATCCCAAAAGTAGGTTTTTCTCAAAACCTCTAATTGCGGTTTATTTTTTACTTTCCAATCCTGAATATTTTCTATTAATAAATCCAAAGTTAAATCTTTCTTTGGTCCAACCAGGTCTAAATATAATTCTTTTAATTTTGAGAACTTAATTTGTGTATCCTCTGAATCAGGTTCTAAACACGGCAGCGCTTCCATTCGAGAGTATAGCTTTCCGAGTATCATTTCTTTTGCCCCATCCCCCTCATCACCTAGAACAAAAGCGGCTGGAGGAGGTGGAAGTACATAAAAAGGGATATCTTGACTGGGTTTACCGTATTCCAATATCGTTTGATAAGGTAACTCCCTAAAAAAACTGGAAGAAACTAAAGAGCCAACTGGTGCATGCTGTACTTCTTCAACGAGTTTGATTGCTGAATGCCTGCAGGTGTTACCTAAATCCAATTCACTTACACTCTCCTGTATTTGACGTACATCGCGAGAAGGAAAGACTTTATCTTCAGTGAACCTTAATTTAATTTTATCCTGATTTTCTATAGGCTTTTCAGCACATTGCCCCTCCTGTTCGGATTCAACAGGTCCTGCTGTCCCTACGGGTTTATAACATGCGAACTTATTTTCATCGGTTTGCAATGACTCCAATATTCGTACAAATTCGATATATTGTTCGTAGGTAATATCATATGCTTGATAACTGATCGGGTGTAGGCCAATTTTCTCCCTGTAGATCCATTCATCCCTTAAACTTGCTGGATTACTAAAAAACAATCCATTACAGATGCACTGCATATTAGTCAAAAAGTTAGGTTTAGTAAGATTGTGTCCCTTGCCAACACGACTAAGTAACCGTTGGATTTTATGTCCTTGCGGGTCATATGTCCCTAGCATTAGGAAAGAATGTACCCCCTGCTGCTTACTAATGGAAATAAAAAAATGATCGGTTTTTTTATTAATTTTAAGGACTGAAGGTGGGAGATTAGATTTTATAGTATCATCTTTAGAAGTAGCCATAAATGTTGATTTATAAATCGTAAAGCACAAATTGTATCACGTGTATTACATTGTTGCTACAACCTGTTTTTATTTAATTCATATTGGGGCTTTAAAAGTTAGATAACCCCCTTCTCCACTGGGAGAAAAGGGTCAAAAAAGATGAAGCTAAGAAATACACTGGAGTTCAGGATAATTTTTTAAAATGACCTTGTATAAACCTAGGTTCGCTTTAATAATCTCATCGCCTAATTTAGAATCTGGATTGCCTTCACCGCCTTTACTATTTAAAGCAACTACGGTTGTTACATTATTGCAAGCCTGCCAAAAATACATGACGCGAAATCCTAGAGTACTCCCTTTATACACCCAAAAACGTTGTTTGAGTTCTTTATCATAAAGATACCCTACTCCTAAACCAAATCCATGAGGATCTTCTTCAGTGACTTGAGTAATAGGTTGTCCTGTTTTCATAGAGACAACGGACTCTAATTCAGCCAAAATCCGCTCTCTATAAATAGGCTTAACCAATGTTCCGTGATAAAGCTGTTGTACCCAGCGAACTACATCTTCCGTATTTGCAACGATTGCACCTGCAGCAGCCGCCCAAGATAAATCATTGGTTAATGTATCAATTAATTTATTCTTATTCTCATCATAAAAATATCCATGAACTCGGCGATCTTCAATGGCTTTTTCTCCCGCTTGCCCATCAGGACCAGCAATATAAAATGAATTATTTAATCCATTTTTTGCGTTGATAATCCGCAGTTTTAATTGATTTGCAAAGGTATCATTGGTTATTTTTTCGATAACCATGCCTGCAAGAATGTAATTGGAATTTGAATATTCAAAAAGATTTCCCTGCCTCTTTTTGATCGGTTTTTCAGGGTGAGCGTATTTAAGTAACTCTTCATCCGTCCAAACTCGATTTAAATTGGCTTCCATTTTTTTGGAAAACTCATCATCTTCTGAATAGTTTGGAATACCACTGGTCATATTCAATAATTGTCTTAAAGTAACCTCTTTCCAATTAGGATATTGAGGTAACCACTTCCCCAAATGGTCATCCAGAGACAATTTATCTTCTGTCTGCAATTGCAAAAGGATAAGTGCCGTAAATGATTTGGTAATACTGCCAATATCAAACAAATTGCTTGAGGTAATCGGTTGAGATAAGGGAGGGAATCCCATGGTACCGTGTACCACCGTATGGATTTCTTTTTTAGAGCTCATTTGATTTTGAGGAATCAAGACGGATGCGGCAATCGCTGTAAACTTTTCCTTTTTACTGTATTGCTGATAATAGTTATCAATCTCCTTCTGTAATTGATTTGTGATATTAGAAGATGAGTCAGAATGAGCAGCAGAAAGCATGGGTGGAGAGAAAAAAGCCACAAAGGCTAACCCTAAAAACTGTGATTTTAATTTCATAAGCCATTATCCCTGTGTTTTATTAAAATTATCACTCATACAAATCAATATATGATGGTCACGAATCTAATAATTTAGAGTCTACAGATCACGATTTTACTTTGACCTGCAGACTAGGTCCTACAACAAATTGAGAAATCAACTATTGGCTTGAGCTCTGATTTTCAATTGTTCTAAAGCATTATTCAGACGAGTTAAGACTCTTTCTCTACCGAGTAAAGTCAAGGTCATATCAATTGATGGTGACATGCCGGAACCCGTTACGGCGACCCGTAATGGCTGTGCGATTTTCCCCATATTGATATCAAATTGTGCGCTGATGTCATTAATGCATTCTTGCAAATGATCCTTCTCCCACGTCTCCACTGTTTGTAAACGCTCATAAAGTGCCGTCAAAGGCTCCAAGATGACTGGGCGCAAATGCTTTTTCACAGCGGCTTCATCATATTCAATTGAATCAGTAAAAAAATATAAACTCATTTGGCACATTTCAGCTAAAGTCTTACATCGCTCAGCTTGAATTGCCACCAAATCGGTTAATTTTGGCCCCTTAGTCAGATCAATGCCCGATTGTTCAAAATGCCAACGCAATGATTCAGCTACCGCCTCAGCAGAATCATTTTTTTGATAATGTTGATTGAGCCAATATAATTTTTCATAGTTAAAACTTGAAACACCCCGACTCACGTTTTTTAATTCAAAACATTCAATCATTTCATTGATACTGAAGATTTCTTGATCGCCATAAGACCAGCCTAAACGGACTAAATAATTGAGTAATGCATGAGGTAAAACCCCTAACTCTTTAAATTGCAACACACTGACTGCACCGTGTCGTTTGGATAAACGTTTGCCATCTTCACCTAGGATCATGGGTAAATGAGCGAATACTGGAATTGGCGCATTAAGCGCTTGAAACAAGTTGATTTGTCTTGGGGTGTTGTTGATATGATCATCACCACGAATTACATGGCTTATTTTCATATCGATATCATCGATAACCACAGCAAAATTATACGTTGGATGGCCGTCAGAACGTACCAGAATCAAATCATCTAACTCACTATTCGCCACATGGATTTCTCCATATACTTCATCATGAAATGAGACAGTACCTTGTTCAGGATTTTTAAAACGGATTACATGAGGCTTATCCGATACAGGTAAGTTTTTATCTCGACAATGGCCATCATAACGGGGCTTTTCTTTGGCAGCTAATTGGGCGGTGCGTAAGGCTTCCAGACGTTCTTTGCTGCACTCGCAACGATAAGCCTTACCCTCATTCAAAAATTGTTGAGCTACTTGGTTGTATCGTTCATAACGTTCCGTTTGATAAAAAGGGCCCTCGTCATAATCCATACCTAGCCAAGACATACCATCCAGGATAGCTTGTACCGATTCCTTGGTAGAACGCTCTTGATCCGTGTCCTCTATGCGTAAAATGAACTGACCGTGATGACGCTTTGCATAAAGCCATGAAAATAAAGCAGTTCTCACTCCGCCCACATGTAAAAAACCAGTTGGGCTTGGTGCAAATCGGGTTCTAACTGTCATAATCTCTTCCACATTGTAAGGAATAAAATAATCGGGCTATAATAACTGACTTTGAAGCCTGGGTGAAGGATATTATGAGCAGACTCACCTAAAGTCTGTTGATTACCATTCACGTTACGATCTACTCTATGCAGGCTAAAATTAAAGTATTATCCGAACTATATTGGTGAGTCACTTTGAAAAGCATAGGTATCAAGTATCAACTGAGGATTACCACCCTAATTCCAGCCTTTTTAGTCGCCCTGCTTCTCGCTATTTTTTATAATGGACTGTTTGGTAATGACTTAAAACAGCACATGTCCCGTCTGGGCGAAGCATACATCCGTCAATTACTTCCTGCAGCACAATACGCCATGCTTCGACGTGATGATCGCACATTGCAGGGGTTGATTAATGCATCCACAATCAATCCAGAAGTAAAAGCCCTCGCTTTTTACAGTAGTGACGGACAACTGCTGGCTTACCGCGGTGGGAAACATTCACTGAATAAACCCTTCAATCCTCCTAAATTTACAGGGGATTATATAGAAAGCAAGCAAATTAATCCTTTTACCATTAACTTCATCGCACCCGTTACGATCCCCAAATTTAATCTTTATTCCAACTCGTCTTTTAAAAACATCCTCAGTCCAATGGCCACTCGTGCCGATGATATTTTAGGTTGGTTGTCCATTGATATCGATACTCGTTCGATGATCATCAAACGTTATCAAATGCTCATCGTAACCATTTTTATCACTCTTTTTGGTTTGCTCATGGGATTGACCATCCACTACTTTCTCTCGAAGCGGATTTATTTACCCATTTCCCGTTTACGTCGGAGCATGAAACAAATTTTACGCAATGAGTTCGAAACAGAAATCAAAACAACGAGCCCAGGTGAACTAGGCATCATTGAGCAAGGATGTGCCCATTTACAAAAAAAATACCTCGAAACGATACGCGACTTAAATCAACATATCGAAATCGCCACTGAAGATTTACAGCAAAGTCTTGAACTCTTAGAAGAAAAAAACATTGAGCTTTCGCTTGAAAAGAAAAAAATAGAAGAGAAAAGTCGGCAAAAATCAGAATTTATTGCCAATATGAGTCATGAAATCCGCACACCAATGAATGGTGTTATTGGCTTTACTAATGTTTTATTGGAAAGCAAGCTTGACCCCTTGCAATTAGATTATGTAAAAACAATCAAAGCTTCTGCACAAGACTTGTTGGGAATTATTAATGACATCCTCGATTTTTCTAAAATTGATGCGGGAAAACTTCACCTCGATTGCATTCCCCTGAATATCCGTCATTGTATCGATGAAGTGCTTACCCTCGCAGCACCCAATGCTCATAAAAAAGGGATTGATTTAATCCCCATAACCGATGTCAGTGTACCTAAAATTGTTTTAGGTGATCCCTTCAGAATCAAACAATTTATCACCAATCTTGTGACTAATGCGGTTAAATTTACCGATCATGGTTATGTATTGGTCCGCACTAAAGTAGAACAAGAAACAGATAAAGATTACACTTTATGCATCACAATCACTGATACTGGTTTAGGTATTTCTCAAGAGGATCAAAGTAAATTATTTACTGCATTTAACCAGGCCGACACAAGCATTACTCGTCGTTATGGCGGTTCAGGCCTAGGATTAGTCATTTGTAAAAAGCTCTGTGAAGAAATGCATGGACGTATTAGCTTTACCAGCGAGCTCAATAAAGGTTCTAGCTTCACAGCTCACGTGAAGGTTGAAAAGTTAGTTGCCTATGAAATAGAAAAAAATCAGATACACCCCTTCGCGCATTTTAAAATGTTATGCTTTGATGATAATTCGCTCCATCTGGAAGCACTATGCAATGGCTTAGGTTATTGGGGAATTCAATGTATTCCGGTCAATTCGTTTAACCGTCTTGCGAGTGCTCTTGAGCATAACAAAGACTGCAATATTGTTTTTCTCAATATCAACAAAGGTTATGAGCAAAAAATCGCCAAAATCATTGCCGAACATAACTATTTTCCATACGTGCTCATTTCCAAATGGCTTATTAATGATTACACCGCACTTGGAGCCCAGGGCTTTTTATACAAACCCATCAGCATTCAAAAACTTCAAGATGTTATTGAATCCCTCACTAGCCAGGAGAACATTGAAAAACCGGTCAATCATGAATTGGATGGTTTAAGAGAACAATTACGCTTTATGCACCCTGATTTACTGATTGCCGAAGACAACCCAGTGAACAAAATGCTTCTGGACTCTTTATTGGGCACTCATGCAAATATGACTGCAGTTGATGACGGTGAAATGGCGGTATCGGCGTGTAATGACAAAAAATACGACCTCATTTTGCTTGATTTGCAGATGCCTAAAGTCAATGGATTAGAGGCAGCTCGACTGATTCGACACAAATCACAACTGAACCGCCATACCCCTATAGTTTTAATTAGTGCGAACGGCAGCGATGTGAATAGCATTGATTTAAAAAAATCAGGTGTGGATTTTTGCTTGCAAAAACCTATAGATGAAAAACAATTACTGACCCAAATCCTGCGGATTACCGATAAAGCAAAACATGCCGCTATAGATTGGCAATTATGTGTGCAAAAAGTATCTGGAAATCAAGCACTTGCCGAAGAGTTTCTTAGCCGATTTGTGGAGGAGTTACATAAAAATCGTGAAGAATTTATCCAATTAATGCATGATAAAAATATTAAAAAAATAGGCGAGGCAGCACATAAACTGCATGGTGCATGTTGTTTTTCTGGAGTGCCAACGCTACAGAAGAAAGTAGTCCAGGTAGAAAAACTGGCCACACATGCTGCTTCAATTGAAGAGCTCGCCACCCCTTTTGCCGAATTAATTCAAAGCATTGATGCAGTAATTAACGAATATGAACATCAAAAAATAAGAATTTAAATGATTACCTATCTTCTCACTTACTCTTCGCCAAGAGGCTATGAAGACAAGTAATTACCCTTAACCAGGAGAAAGAATGACTATAAAAAATGCAATATATGCTCAATCAGGCGGTGTCACCGCGGTAATTAATGCCTCTGCTTGTGCCGTGATTCAAACTGCCAGAAAATTTCCACAACATATTGGCAAAGTATATGCAGCCAAAAATGGGATTATTGGTGCCTTGAATGAGGAGCTTATTGATACATCACTAGAGAGTGACTCAGATATTGCGAAATTATTACAAACGCCTTCTGGTGCATTTGGTTCTTGCCGCTACAAACTTAAAAATGATGGCGAAGAATACGAACGGTTAATTGAAGTTTTTAAAGCACATGATATAGGATATTTTTTCTATAACGGCGGCGGGGATTCCCAAGATACCGCACATAAAGTATCGCAAATTGGCTCGAAAATGGGCTATCCGATTACCTGCATTGGTATACCCAAAACGGTAGATAATGATCTTCCCTTTACTGATGCGTGCCCTGGATTTGGCTCTGTAGCTAAATATGTTGCTGTTTCTACCCGAGAAGCAGGTTTTGATGTTGCCTCTATGGCTGCCTCATCAACAAAAGTCTTTATTCTGGAAGTAATGGGACGTCATGCCGGATGGATTGCTGCTGCCAGTGGTTTGGCCAGCCAACACCCTGATGAACCACCCCACATAATCTTATTGCCAGAAGTTCCTTTTCAACAAGGTAAATTCCTGAATAAAGTGGATGAGTGCGTTAAAAAATATGGTTATTGCGTTGTTGTCGTTTCGGAGGGAATTCGTAACACAGAAGGTAAATTTTTAAGTGATGCAGGAATTCGTGACGCATTCGGTCATGCCCAATTAGGTGGCGTTGCACCAGTCATTGCTCAGTACATCAAAGCGGAATTGAATTACAAATACCACTGGGCAGTCGCAGATTATTTACAACGTGCTGCCCGTCACATCGCCTCAAAAGTTGACCTCGATCAGGCTTATGCTCTAGGTAAGGCCGCAGTAGAATATGCCATAAAAGGGCATAATGCCATCATGCCAATTATCATTCGTGAACAAGATGAACCCTACCAATGGTCTATTGGTCACGTCCAATTAGCCGATGTTGCCAATCAAGAAAAAGCGATGCCCAAACATTATATTACAGAGGATGGAATGGGCATTACTGCAGAATGCAAACAGTATTTGTCACCACTAATTCAAGGTGAAGCTTATCCAGATTACATTAATGGATTACCTGATTATGTTCGTTTAAAGAATCAGTTAGTACCGAAAGTACTCAAATAATGTTTGACTCAAAACAATATTGTAGCCTGGATTAGGCAGTGCTAGTCCGGGTTATAACTTACTCATTGTTTTCAAATTTGTTTTATCTAGAAGAAACAAAGAATTGCCGGATTAAAATAATTGTAGAACATAAGCAACAGTTATCTGCTTCTGCTACAATTAAAAGAGGAAAAGAGAGTGAAGAGGACTTCCTTTTCTTGCCATGGCAGGTTGTGTATATGTTCTGGCAATTTTGTTTTAAGTTTTAGATAAATGGCATTATTTTTGCTTGTTTATCGTTGTACCAATCATTAGGGAGCAAATGATGAAACAAAAAGGCTTTACGTTAATTGAGTTGATGATAGTGGTGGCAATCGTTGGTATTCTTGCCGCAATTGCTATTCCAGCTTATCAGGATTACGTTGTTAGAGCTCGTGTAACAGAGGGATTAAGTATTGCATCGTCAGCGAAAACCACTGTATCCGAGAATGCAACAACGGGAGCTAACGATTTAAGCTTGGGTTGGAGTTTTAATAATCCAACTCCAAATGTTCAGAGCGTAACTGTTGCTGCGAATACCGGAGTAATAACCATTACTTATACGGCTCTTGCAAACAATGTGGTTCTAACCTTAACTCCGCAAGCTAACGGTGCAGCACTTGTTCCAGGAACACCACCAACAGATCCAATTACCTGGAACTGTGCAGTTGGAAATGCTGCAGATGATCGATATGTTCCTGCGAACTGCAGAATCTAGTTCTGTTATTATTCAAAAAGCCGCTTAATGGCGGCTTTTTTATTATTAATTTGTAGTAGAGATCACTATGTCACGTAAAAATCGTATCGAAGAATTGGTAAGTCAAGAATTAGCTCCCATTTATTTAAACGTCGAAGATGAATCGGCCAATCATCACGTTCCTGAAAATGCTCAAACACATTTCAAAGTTACTGTTGTTTCTGCACGCTTTACTGACCTATCACGAATCGCACGTCATAGGCTATTAAATCAATTACTAAAAAATGAGTTTGATCTTGGGTTACACGCCTTAAGTATGCATTTATTTACCCCTGAAGAATGGGACAATAGGGGTAAAAACGTTTTAAATTCACCTGTTTGTAAAGGCGGGTTTAATAAAGAAAACCGGAATACTTAGCATGTACCCCGGTTAGTACCATCTAATCGAGGACCTTTCACCTCCCGCAAGAGATTCTCCCATAAAATAAACAGGCTATGGAACTCGAGACAGCGGGAAATGAACAACTCAAGCGAACGAGCCGGCATGGTTTTTGCTTTTTCTTTCATGCGATGAGGAGTAACTCTATAATTTAAAAGGATTTAATATGAAAATAGAAACATATAAAGAAAGATTTGTTGAATTGACCGAGCATGCCATGAAACTCAGTAGTTCCTGTAAATCAAAGCCTGAGTTACAAAAAGAAATTACCGCTCTAAGTAATGAAGCGGTAGTATTTTATAAAACAAATAGCGAGTATAAAGAAAGTGATTATCAATTAAAGATCGAAATTTTTCTCGAATTTGATAATTTCTTGAAGTGTTTGAAAAGAGATTTTGAGTCTCACAGCCAGATGAGTAACAATAATTCGTTCTTTAAGAAACTCAGAATTAAAAAATCTGACTCCTATGAGACAATCCCTAACATAGAGAGCTCAAAAGGTTTATAATTTTAAAAGATTATTGACAGGTTTTTTATTGACTAAACAGCCTTTGCACTTCCTCTCCTGTAAAAACCTGTCTGTAAACCTACGATAAAATAGGTATTGAATGCCTAGACTAAGATATAATTTGTATTCCACCGTAATTATTTGAATTAGAAGCAACAAAATTGCCTCCATATGGTAAAATAAATAGTAACGTCCATTGCTAACTTCCTATATAATGCCTAGCATTTTAACAAGTCGATTTGATTAATGAACAACTGGTCCTCTGAAAAAATATCTGTCCTGGCCTTAGTGTTACTAATTACTGGTGCAATTGATAGTATAAGAAATTTACCGGGAACCGCCCTATTCGGTTCTTCATTAATTTTTTTCTTTATCTTTTCCGCAATTGTTTTCTTAATCCCAGTGGCTTTAGTAGCAGCAGAATTGTCCTCAACGTGGTCGGATGAGGAAGGCGGAATTTACAGCTGGGTGAAGCATGCTTACGGTGAGAATCTTGCTTTTTTTACCATCTGGTTGCAATGGATCAATACCCTAGTCTGGTACCCCACAATTTTATCCTTTATAGCAGGTGTTTTGGCCTATTTAATCAATCCTGAACTGGCACAAAATAAATATTACTTGATTTCAGTAATTCTAGTTATTTTTTGGTCATTAACTCTAATCGCATTATCTGGGTTACGCGCTTCAGCACATTTTGCCGGTCTTTGTGCCATTGTAGGAATGATACTCCCCATGGGGTTTATTATTTTTCTTGCCCTTATTTGGGTTATTAAAGGAAACCCTATAGCAATTAATATGAGCTTAGAGCATTTGATACCGCACTGGAAAGACAGCCAATCCTGGGTATCACTGACTGCAATTATGACTTCCTTTTTAGGTATGGAGCTTGCAGCGGTCCATGTCCGCAATGTGCATAACCCACAAACCAATTTTCCTCGAGCAATGTTTTTTTCAGTATTGCTTATCCTAACAACGATGATTTTCGGCTCGTTAGCTATCGCTTTTGTTCTTCCAAAAGAGAAGATTAGTCTCATTGACGGCGTACTGCAAGCCTTTACTAACTTTTTTCATGCGTATAATCTTGAGTGGCTGTTACCTATCTTAATTGCATTATTACTTTTGGGCAGTTTAGGCAGTATGATCAATTGGATCATTTCGCCAGCTAAAGGCTTGCTTATGGCAGCTAATCATAACTTCTTACCGAAGTTTATGTGTCAATTAAACAAACGCGGAATGGCCTCACGAATTTTAATAACTCAAGCGATTTTGGTGACGCTTTTATGCAGTGGTTTTCTCTTATTTCCGAGTGTTAATGCTATTTATTGGCTATTTACTGCCTTAAGCACTGAACTCTACATCATGATGTATGTTTTGATGTTCATTGCCGCTTGGAAATTAAAAAGCAAATACGCACATCTTCATAGACCTTTCGCAATACCCGGCAAAAAAGCGGGTTACTATCTGACCTGTATTCTGGGTTTATGTGGCTGCACTATGACTTTAATTGTTGGTTTTATTCCACCAGTTGAATTTATGAATTTTGGTGGCGCAAATCATTTTCGCTTGGTTTTCTCTATGGGAATTCTAATCATGATGATTCCTGCATTTTTGTTGTATTGGCGAAAAAAATACATTACAAAACCTTCGGATCAAGATAAAGATATTACTTAATGTCTTTCAAATGAGGTTTTCCTTTCATCCAGTTCCCTTTCTCAGGAATCTGGATGAGTTTTTATTTGCTCCACCGCAAATCGGTATTCGGAGCTCGATGACTCGATTTTGAGTAAATCGACAAGTGCCGTTTAATGTTACAGCGTATCCTTTTCTTCCAATGAAATAACTCGAGCTTCATGCTCTAACATCACAGGAATATCATCATGGATAGGAAATGCCAATCGATCGAATTTACAGATAAGTTCCTGTTTTTTTAATAATAATTTTCCTTTACATAAAGGACACACCAATATTTCCAATAGTTTTTTATCCACAAAATTCTCCAATGAACTTAAGTCACTTTATTACGTACATATACAGGTTGAGCTTGAGCAACTGAAATGGGTTTTTGCCCAAAAAATTGCGCAAATTGAATCATAGCCGCCGCAGAAGGATTCACTGTTATTTTATCAATAATTTGTGATTTAACTTCCGGTGTAAACGCCTCCCAATATAAGTCTGCCCCTACTCCTGCAAGGGTTATAGGTTGATTGCTAGGAAGACTGAGTTCATGCACTGGATTAACATGTTCCTCTGCTGTCCATTGATCTGGAGCAAAATAAGCCCAGTACATTTCCTGCATACGCGCATCGAGCACGGCCAATATAGGGATCTGGTTCAGCTGTTTTTTCTGGCGAACCGACCAAGCGATAGCGACTAAGCTACTCACTGGAATCAAATGCAAATCATGAGCATAAGCCAATCCTTTAGCAATACTGCATGCAATACGCAAACCGGTAAAACTTCCGGGGCCACGACCAAATACTATGCCATCCAGCTGATGCATTTGTAAACTGGCGAGGGCCATTAGCCTATCAATCATCGGTAAAATAAATTGTGCATGTGTTTTTTGATTACTTTGTTCTTCACAAAGTAATTCTTTACCAGTAAGTAAAGCGACACTGGCCGTTTCTGTTGATGTATCAATCGCTAGCAGTTTCATAATCCAGCTCTAATTCTTTAATAAATGAAAGCACTTTTTGCTCATCTCGTGTTTTTGGTAATTGGGGTAAACTGGCTAAAATACGTCCACCATAATCTCTGCTGGTTAGACGAGGATCGGCAATCATTAGAACCCCTTTATCAGTATTATCCCGAATCAACCGCCCTACCCCTTGCTTTAGGGCAATTACGGCCCCCGGTAAAGAGAGCTCATCAAAACCTGACAAACCTTTTTCTTTTAAGTAAGCCATTCTACCACGAATTACGGGATCAACCGGACTGGAGAATGGCAACTTATCAATAATAACGCAAGAAAGCGCGTCACCTTTGACATCCACTCCTTCCCAAAAAGTGGCGGTTCCCAATAAAACCGCATTGCCTAATTGCCTAAAACGCTCCAATAAAATTGGTTTTGCCTCTGTTCCCTGAATTAATAAGGGGTAGTTTAAATTATTGCTCATCATTTGAGCAACTTGTTTTAATGCTTTATGACTGGTAAACAGAAAAAAACAGCGGCCCCCTAAGGCTTCAATTAAAGGAATGGCTCGTGATACTAATAATTCATAATAGGCTGAATCTTTTGGATCGGGTAATCCTCTCGGCAAATAAAGTAAGGCTTGTTGTCGATAATCAAAAGGACTCGGCAACAATAATGTTCTCGCCCCATGTAATCCAAGTGGTTTACAAAAACAATCGAAAGAGTCTGCAATAGTTAACGTTGCCGAAGTAAATACATAAGTACACTCTTGGCGCCGGAGCAAGTGACTGAACGTTTCTGCAACATCGTAGGGAGTAATGTGAAAAACTAAAGTATGTTTAAAACGCTCCAACCAACGTATTTTATTATTACTTTCCTGAGTAAAGCACATCAGAATTCGAGCAAACTCTTCCAATCGTTCTTTGCATCGTACCAGTCCAGGAAATTCAGCAAGCGACAATTCGCTAAAGCAGTTCATCACTTCATCTTTTAACGTCAACCAATTAACCCATGCCCCCATAAACAATTTATTATGCTTTATTTCATGCCAACTAAACCGTTCCTCCGCTCCGGGTAAACCATTTAATAATTCATCCAGGAGCTGATCGGCTTTATGGCTTAAGAGTTTTAAAGGTTGATTTGCCAGATCCACAGCCGGCCATTCTTTAATCAGATCATCTAATAAATCACGAAATTGACGCGTTCCAATACGTTCACCATTGAAATGAGTTGCTATTTCGGCAAGTTGATGGGCCTCATCAAAGATAATGACATCCACACCGGGCAATAACTCGCCAAACCCCTCTTCTTTTAGGCGTGAATCAGCAAAAAAAAGATGATGATTAATCACTACTACATCTGCATCGAGCGCACGTTTGCGTGCTTTGAGTAAGAAGCAGGTTTCGTGATTAGGGCACTCAGCACCCAAGCAATTATCCACTGTAGAGGTAACATAAGGCCAGACTGATGAATCCTCACTCAGCTCGGGAAGCTCCGATCGGTCCCCATTTTTCATTTGCGATAGTTTACTGCGTACATGAGCCACCTCATGTGCGCATTGGGAGCTTTGAAACTGACCTTCTTCGGAGTGCAGTTCTACGCGGTATTGGCAAATATAGTTGGATCTTCCTTTTAGATTTTGTATGCGTGCAGATAATCCTAAAGCTCTAACCAAAGTAGGTAAATCTTTTTGATAAAGTTGATCTTGCAGGGTTTTAGTTGCTGTAGAAATCAGTGCTTTTTTGCCACTTAACAAGCAAGGAAGCAAGTAAGCAAATGTTTTGCCTGTTCCAGTACCTGCCTCAGCAATCAAAATTGATTTTTCTTCAATTGCTTCAGCAATCGCTACAGCTAAATCAGATTGTGGCTTACGCGCCACAAATCCTGAAATAGCAGTGGAAAGTCGACCTTTCTCACTAAGAATTCGCTGGCATGAGTCAGCAAGTGAAGTGATTTCTACCACTCTTTCTGTAAATATTGAAGTTTATCCTTAACCTCGTCCCAATCTTTGGCATCAGGTGGGGCATCTTTTTTAGCGGTTATATTAGGCCAATTTTTAGCAAGTTCCGCATTTAATTCTTTAAATTGCTGCTGTTCTGAAGTTAAATCATCCTCAGAAACAATGGCATTGACAGGACATTCAGGTTCACACAATGCACAATCAATACACTCGTCTGGATGAATTACCAAAAAATTGGGTCCTTCATAAAAACAATCAACGGGGCATACTTCAACACAATCAGTATACTTACACCTAATACAACTTTCTGTTACTACAAAAGTCATGATAACCCTTTTTTAAGCTAGAAATAATCAATATTAAATCATAAAACTAATCACTTAAGATAGTGGTTTTCATAGTAATTGCATCATCTCAAACCAAGCCCTATTGGTTCATGCAATTTGAGAGTCACAATGAACAACTGAAAATGATGGAGTACAAGACTATTACTTTCTTTCCTTTCTGGGCAATTATTATTCTTGAAAGATAAGTGGTACTATGCTGTAATTTTACACAATTTTTAATGACACCTTAGTACAAATAGATTGTCGAGCTTTAATGAATCGATAATATTTTTTGATTTTTTGTAATGGAGTATCCATGGGATTAACAGTAAAACCTATAAGCGCGAAATATCGAAAGTTGATAAGACTGATCCATGAATTTAATAAAATAGCACCTGGAGATGAGGTCCAACGTTTATTTTATCTGCAAAAAATCAATTATTCAGTCAATTCAATACGCATAACTGAAGGAGAATATCATTGGCTCTCAGCCACTGATACCGAGAGTTGGCAAGCACATCTCTTGGCTTATGGAATAAATCCTGATGGTGCATTCTTTTACAAAGGAATTCAATTTGCAAAAGCAGTAGCAGCACTATGCCCTGTATCAGCCGCTGAGCTGCCAGAACAAAGTGACACTGAGCTCTATAAGTTAATGAAAGAGCGAGATGCATTATTGAAGAGCAGCAAACCTTTTGCCGAAATTAAAGAACAATTTGTAACAATAAGCCAGCGTCTTAGTCTGTTAGCTGAACACGATAAAATGCTGAAACAAAGTCTCGATGATCACAGCCGAATTTTAGCACTGGCCAAAGAAAAAATCAGCGCAATTAAAGGTGACATCGTTACATGTAGCTCTGCCTATAAGACAGAAGTTCTCGGTGACGAGGCGGTTAATAATTACAACTTTACACTCGAAATGAGAGGATGGGACAAAACTCTCGTTCTATCTGTAGTAGACCGTAGTGATTTAAATGATCAAGATTTATACTCTGATCCTGTTTCGAAATATTTCGCCAATGATAGTGGTCTTTTCATGATGCAATTCAAAAGTCAAGACCAGCAGGAACTCGAATACCGGCCGGTGGTATTAAGCCAATATGCTAACCAGGGAAATTTACTTCATGTCGCAAAATCGTTAAAAGGCGAGTCAAAAGAAACAATCGCCGCAAGAGCAAAATTTCACTTTAATCAAATTAATGATTTTTGTCTTAAACTCAAAGAAGCAGGTTACTACCATCCTGATATTAAATTGAGTAATTTTTTGGCGCATAATAATAAGTTGGTCATCAGTGACCGCAAAACATTTGTCAATTCCCCAAATCCTCTTGCCAGTGAAGTACGTGCATCTCCCCGCTATGCTCCTCCCGAATATCTTGTATGTATTAATGAAGAATCTAAGACATACTACCCTTCTGCCTACAAAACCCACCTTAATGTAGAGCAACTGATGTCCTATCAGCTCGGTATGGCGCTTAAGGAGTTCTTAATTGCGACGCAAGTAGATAAGATACCTGATTTAAGAAAAACGCGTCACCGGACTGCACTTTCATATTTTCGAAAGCCAGGCTATGCGATAACCAATTTGTCCATTCTTATTGAAGAATTAACACGTCCTGAAATAGGGAAAAGACTTTCCATTAATCAATTCCAAGAGCTATTATTCTTGATTAACAACCCAGCGGTATTTCATAGAAAACTTGAAACAGCAATATCTTCAGAGACCTTAGGTATTCAAAATGAATTAAAAGAGATTCAAAAGCTTTTGGCCACCGATAACATCGATAAAGGAGAATTTTTAGAGAAAGCAGACGCCATTTTTACCGCCACTTCGGAACGCGAGCCAAAAGAACCTCGTTTAAATCGATTGGCGGAACAATTAGCGACAAAGTGTTATCAAAAATATTCCAAAGAATATTTTTCCCAAATTTCTCAGGATATTGAAGATGCTCTATTAACCGAAGATTGGGAGGCCTCAAGTTGGTGGAGAAAAGCAATCCATTTCCTCACCAGGGGTTATATCAGAGTGGACAGAGTGACCCCGGTAGACAAAATAAAGATTGCACTCGATTATAACGATCCAACTTTTCGAACTCATTTTATTCAATTAGAATTTTTGCCTGCAGAAGAGCTCGATGACCTAGGCCTCACTGAATCAAATAACTTTCAAGATTACTTTGAAGCTCATTTAGATGAGATTCGAGCCCTTAATACCCCGAACTCGGAAAGCGAGAGCGATGAGGCTGATTGTGAAGAGGAAGCGCCTGAAAGTCCAAAAGATCGAGACGGCACATCCGCAAAATCCTCTCGAATTAGCAATGAAGAAACTCCAGCAGAGTCCTCTTCTTTTCAGACGGTGGTAGTCAAAGAACACAGCTCTAAGAGAGCAGAACCCCCTGTAAGGTCCCCAAAATCTCCAGATGGAACCTTAGACTCTGAACCGCAAAAGAGCACTCCCCCTCAAGAGAAGCCTCAACGGCATAAGAAAAAAACTTCTGTGAGTCTTGCAGAAAGCCAACATTTTTTTGCAAATTATGCAAAATTGTCCAATGCTATCTCACCGCTTAAACATAAATCAGCACATCGGATTGGAAGCACCCTATTTCGAGGTGAGCAAAGAACGCATCACCCGCGGATTCAAGATGTTTTTAAACCGCTGACCCAAGAAAAAACATCCGAACCATCAGTTACTGCGACTGGTTTGGTACAATAAAAATTAGATCAATGCTCAGGGAAGAGCGACTTCATTACCTCAAAATTGTTTTTTTCTTCGAATACACACTAATAACCATCGTAATTTTTAAAATTTTCTTTTGTATTCACTTTGATTATTCTACGGAAATCCTTAAAGTTCTTTTTGACCAAAAGCATAAAAATTGTCTATATTTATAAACAGGAATAATTTGGTTTTATAAGGACGTAACTCATGGAGTTGGGGCAAAAAAATAGGATTATCAAAAGATTTTTAAAAGAAAAGTGTGAAAATCCTATTGCAATGGAACTGCAAAATATCGATCTTGAGTACTATTCTGATCTGGATAAGTTATTGGATCATATCGATTTCCATCAAAATGGTTTATTTGACTTGGAAACCCTGGAAACAGATTCCGAACAGTGGCGAGAATTTTGTGGCATCATTAAATATTCTACTACCTTTGAGAAAGGGGGCTCTCCTCCTCTCTTAAAGTCTGTCGACTTCAAAAAAGCAGAGGAAGGCATACGCTATACCCAAAACGCTCATGAGATTATTCGATTACCCAAAGACAATTACTACGAACGACCAACTCATACACCCACAGACCTCGATAATGAATTAGATGATTTGATAATCAACTGCAGAACAAAACTGTACTCGCTTACCCAAACTTTTCCAGATGCTACAGCATTTGATGCTTCCAATTTCATACAGGTGACAGCACTGATTCAACGTCTACAAGAAGAGATGGAACGATTACCGCATAATGATTCAGAAAAAGACAGGATACAAGAACGATTAAATATTCTATTCGATCTGAATAATATTAATGAATTAAAGCGTATCTGTATCCCGCAAGACAATGGGGCCACTCTTATTTATTGCACACTACAAGAAAATATAGGTGGTGTAACAGAAAAAATCACCTTAATGAGTTTGGACAATGTAAAAAAACAATTACGTCATCTATGCGATAGAGCGCCCGATTTGAGTATAAAAGATTATCAGACTGAGAGAGAACAATATAAACTTAATACGGAAGCGATTATCAAATTACCGAAACACGGTGCCATTCAAGAAGTTCAACATGAAGCAATGGCGCTTAATGTTTCCCGATTGATGGAATTAGATACGGCAACTACCACGACCATTTCTCATAACGGTCATCCTGCATTATTTATTCCCTTTGATGAGATACAATTGCTTAGTAGTTTTTCTTTAGGAAAAACTTTTTACGCTTGGTTATTAGGAAAAACTTATACTCACTATTCAACGATTAAATCTTTAGGTGAAGGAATACAGGCGGACTGTTTTATTGATGATTTTGGCGATGCGTTTGGCTTGCTTTACTTATGTAGTGATACCGATGCCATAGGTGGCAATTGTCAAAATAAGGCTTTGAGAAATGCGAAATCACTTTTTATTTTTGACCAGTCACTTATGGATACCCACAAGTTTATCCTTGATTCACGTCTGTGTCTCATACCCGGAGAATTTCTTAAAAAACACACACGCCATGGTTTGGGAAGAAATCGTACCCTCATTGAAGATTCGTCCATGCATTCTAAATTTGAAAGCATCATGCAATTACGTGCAATGGACGATAAAATTCTCCAATATGTAAGTCACGTTATATGGCAACATCAGCAGCAAGCAGCTCGAATTAAACGACAATTTAAAAAACCATTGAGTACTGAAAAACAAAGCCAATTAACTTCGGAGTTAAGCGATCTCATGCTTTTAGAAAAAGATGCAGAAACCTTACGTACTCGGTTAATCGAACGTCTCGCAGCAATTGATGATATTTTACCGCAATCGACAGGTGATATTGACTTGCCGATGGTAAGAAGTGCTTTGATTTTTGAAAAACTAATACACAATCCTATATTGTATAGTGACGATGGACGCCCTTTTAAAAACCCTTGGACTTACAGACAACCAAATAAACTAAAAAAAATAGATGATCTGGGTAATGACATAGTACAACTCACCTTTAGCGACAAAGTCTCTTCAGTCATGGTGGATTTTATTAAACGACGTGGTGGAGGCGACTCCATAACTATCACCACACCCAAAACAATCACCCTGAGTAAGGCCCAATTGATTGAATTAAGAGAAGACATACTCCATCCTGAGCATCGATTAGTCTTAGATCCAGCCATCAACTATTTGGATCCACTCGACTTGGAAGCAATTAAAGAAGCATATAATGCAGGAAATCGAACTTACATTATGCACACGATTACCCGTTATCGTGAGCAAATGCATCATGATAAGGTCTCTGTTGATGAACAATTGAAATGTATTGTTGAAACTGAAGAACAATTGAAACAATTCATTATGAGCGCTCATGATAGAGGCTTTGGCATGCATGTTTTCAAAAAATTCTATTTTGATGCACAGCAACAATTACAGAGGTTAATACCCCCTTTAAAAGTTCCAGTGACGTTAAATCATGCATTTGCTGCTGCTTTAAAACTGGATAGAGTATCCGAATTTAATGCAGTCGTAGTACAGGCAATAAAACAAGATAAAATCACGGATCAACACTTTATAAGTTTTCTTGATGAATGCATACAAAAAGCAAATGCAGCAACAAATTATACCCAAGCACAGCGAGAAAGTTCCCAACTCTCCGATAAAGCTAAAGAAGTGATCTGTCAATTAGAGGTGTTTACAATACCCTTTTTTAGCCCGCTTCTCACATCATCATGCATGCAACAAGATGAATTGAAGCAGCATGAATTCATCATTGAAACAAAGCAGGAGAAGGAAGAGGAGGTGTGGACATTAAAATCATCACCGAATTCATTGTCATCAGACGCGGCACATGAGGAACATTTAAAAATGTTATGCAATTAATAATTTATTTGCACATACTGAATGAAGTTAATGGAGCAATTATGCCTATACATGAGAGACGTCAACATTTTCGAGTAGAAGATCATATCTATTTTAACTACCGAGTTATGGAGCCAGGGGAACTGTGTCCTGATCGCGCAGTTGTGGATCAACTTTTAGGCAAGAATGGGCAACGCTATCTTGAGGCGGCACATTATTTTCAAGAGATTGATTATGAATTAGCTGAACTAACCCAAGTTATTGCCCTTAAAGAACCTACAATCGCCCACTACCTTAATCTACTCAATGCAAAAATAGATTACTTATCACGACAAATGCTTATGACCAATACAATTCAGCTACGTAAGGTCAATATTAGCCTAGGGGGAATGGCATTTAAGACACCTGAGCTCATTAAGGAAAAAACACTATTAAAATTGGTCATCTATACCAAACCCAAAATGATACCTGTCATTGTTGAAGGCACTGTGGTTTATAGCCAATATCAAAGCGAACATAACTACCGAACCGCAGTATCGTTTAATGGATTAACCAATGAGCAGGAACAAATTCTTTCTCAACATATTTTATTGGCACAGGCGAAACATCGTTCGGACTAAAAAATAATTTAATCATTTTAAGTACAAAATTGCCAAATAACACGTACACTATACTGCGTTTATGTGTTGGAAATAAGAGGCAAACATGACCAGAATAGTATATTGCTGTAAATTAAAACAAGAAGCTGAAGGCCTATTAAACCCCCCCTTCCCCGGTACATTAGGTGAACGGGTTTATAATGAAGTATCAAAACAAGCCTGGAATATGTGGTTAACCCACCAAACCATGCTCATCAATGAATACCGCCTGAATTTAATGGAAGCTAAAGCACGCGAGTTTTTAAAAGAAGAAATGCAAAAATATTTTTTTGGTGAAGGTTCTGAAAAACCTGCTGGTTACACCCCTAAATAAATTTGGGGTCCCGGTTGCAAAACTTCATGCTAGGCGAAGGATAACCCTACTTTAGGGCATTATTAAACCCTTATGGCACTCGGGATGCGAATAAAGAACGTGAATTTTTTTCTTGCTTTTAAAATCGGCAACACGCTTGCACTGAGTCGCCACTGTCGGGAAAGTGTATTTCAAGACAGTGGCTCGATTTGCTCATTAAGTTAAAATTAATAACCTCAATCTCCTTCCGAAATCGTCTATTTTCCTGTTCATCCCAAGATATTGATATAAACTCAACACATTAGAAAAATCAAATTCCAATTAGGTTAATTTAAGGTCAAAAAGAGAAAATTAAATACCTAAAATTCAATCATTTAGTCAAAAAAAACACTATGATTATAAAAAAATCATAAAAGGATGATTCAAAAATTAATGGCCTAAAAATAAAAAACAATTTTTTTTAAAAAAAAATGCATTCAACACTTGACTCAAAACGCTTCTCGGAGTCTAATAGCAACCCTCGGGGCCAGATAGCTCAGTCGGTAGAGCAGAGGACTGAAAATCCTCGTGTCGGCAGTTCGATTCTGCCTCTGGCCACCATGAGATTAAACTTCTCACCGTGAATTCCGAGACATCAAAAATTGCATGTATCTCCCATTTAAGGGAGCACTTCTAATTAACAATCGAGCCCCATAACGCGAACTCCGGAGAAACTTCTTAAAAGTCCTATGTGGAGATTTTTGGTGCACAATAACACAAAGCTATAAACTAATCATCTTATCTATTTGTGTTGTATCTTTTTCTTTTCTTAAGCTTTGATTGCAAAATAAAGTGAGGACCACCATTAGTTGGTCTATGAATTGCCTTACTAGAAATAATCAGGGTTAATACTATACTTGATTTATATAACTATGTTTCTGTTTTGAGTGATAGATCGTTAATAAGAAGTAATTGAAACACTCACTAAATGGAGAGTTGGGAATGAGTAATTATAAAAAAGAGCTCGAAAATGCGAAAAAAAAGCAAAGAGAAGAAGAAGATATTGAAATGACGAAATTATTACGCAAAAGTAGTCAATCTAATCAAAATGAAGAAGATCGCATATTTGAAACCAGCAAGCAGCCGATTGATTTTCTTAAAATACTGCATCGAGTAAATGATCGAATGCCAAAAGATAAAAAAGCAGAGAAGATAAATGTAGAAGACCACAATAACCAGAAAATAATACACATGAAATATCCCTCAACCTTTGACTCAGAGTCTAGAGTAGCAGCATTTGAGCATCTCATGAAAGAGTTATCCAAGGAGCCAGAACTTAAGGGAGAGATTTGTTGGGTTATGCCAGCCGTTAACGACGGGAAGATTCACCCGCCAATACATGTTTACAAAGATGGTGAAAAACTGGGGACTTATCATAATGCCGAAGATTTTGCTAAAGCTTATCCAGAAGAGGTGAAAAAATTTGAAGCCAGAATTACATCAGAGAATGCAGAAGAACAATCTACGAGGCCCAGTTTTTGAATGTAACAAAGTGTAGCTTTTTCACTAACCTCTTTGCGTATCGGCTATATAAATGGGTTTAGAGAAAAACCACGAACTGAAGTAACTTAAAAGTTAAATAGTAAAGAGCTTGCCTGGGTTAATTTCGCCAATGCTAGGAATCATCCGCTTCGTTCGCTTTGCGGGATTTGCTGCCCTTTCGACTATCTTACCACCATCTGTAAAAGGAGCTTGGCTCAGCATACTCCCTGAATTCAATCCGTTTAAATTTAATTCCTTTTCGGTTAATGGAGCAACTCAACCCCATCGTTTAACAGCAGCAAATAATACGCCTTGCCAATCAACATCGACTCATTGAACTCCTATAAATGATAGCTTATATGGCCTTGCCCCAGACGCAGAGAAATATAGGATTCAATTAGGACTATCGCGTTGCGTGGTGAACGACAGGTGCTCATCATGAATCTAGATTCAATGCCTTCGACTTTCATCCAATCGATTTTCCCCCTACTTAATTCAACGAATAAAACAGCAAATTCCCTCAGCTAAAACATAAAAACTTTGCACACCCAGGTAGGTCATAATATAATCATATTGATAATTTATATATCATTTTGCAAGGTAAAACGAAAAGGAGTTGAGATGAAAATTAAATCATTGGCGACTGTATTAGCGCTTGCTGCATCCATGACACTAGCAAACGTCCCCAATCAACCCGTATGTTATAAGGAATTTCATGAAGAAAAAGGATGGCATATGGTTTCAAAAAAATGTCATATACCCCCTGCTCGAAATTGGCGAGAATATAACAGCGGATATTACACTCGTCCCGAATTATAGCGCGTTGCGCCTAAGCCTAACATTAAGTCATAGATAGCTGTTAGGTTCACGATCCCGCGAAGAAAGCACGACGACTAATTGTCACCAGCACTAAGCTTTTATCTGTACTCTCTCAATTACTCACGTCCTAAAATTCTATTGATAATGGCCATCGCTTGATTATCACAAAAGATAGCATCAATTTCTGGTTCAGTAGCACAACCTATATTGTGACAATATTCTTGAGAAGCTAGTGCATCAAGGCATATTTTTATTCCGCTCTGAATCAATGAAATGGTCTGAGCTAATCGTTGATCATGATCATGATTTGTCACTCCTTGATATTGATCGACTAATTCAGATAGTCCTTTTAACACGTGTTTACGAGCGGCTTGATGTTCTGCGCGTAATTTACATAAATCCTTGGCTAAATCATGGGTTTCATTATCGCTCATCACCTCATTGGTATCTTCGATACATTGAGAAAGGTCCAATCTAATTTTATTATTATCGGCAGGAATAATGGGATTATCAGGGCCGTTGTAAGAGGTGTTGCCTGCAAAAGTTACCGTCGTTGCAATAAAAAAAGCAAATGCAGTGAGTACTGGGGCATTCATAATATTCCTTAATGAGATATTGATTCCAATGCTGAATATTATTTAAATGATAGACTGGAAAAAATTTTTTGGCTCGTTAAGGTGAAGCAAAAGGTCTACAATACTTTGGCACTTAGTGAGTTGAAACCCACTCTTCAAGATAGATGGAGTGCTACACTCATTACTTAAACTCAGGTTTCATAAATAGGGAAATACGGAAATGAAAAAAACGATATTATTCATATTGGGATATGTCTTAATGTGTTGTTCCCAGCTTTTAAATGCTCAAACAAATACGGGAACGTTATTAGAGGCGAAAATGGATGAGGCTGAAATCTATCTTAACAAAACGCAAAATACGCCAAAAGCATGGAAACGAGCAGTAGAGATATCGAAGCTAATCAAGGAGCATCCTGAGTATGATGATGGTGAGTTTGCAGAAGGAATGATTGATGTTGTTTCCAAACTATTAACCAAGCCATGGAACTATGCGAGCCCTTACCTCACTGGCAATAAAAGTACAGCAGCCTTTCGTCAATTTGTCATTGATCATATCAATGAACTTACTGATCCTGAAGATTTAAAAGCAATTAAGAAAAATATTTTAAACAATTGTGACCAAACCAAGCACCTTATCTGCCAACAGTTATTAGCAAAAATTCAAAGGAGTTTGCCTTGAAAGAGGGAGTCATACCTTCATAGAGCATGGAAATTGTTTCCCTTTTCCCCTATTGATATTTAAGAAAAGCCTTTGACGCTTTCTTCATTTGGCTCTTCAAGCAGTATCTTGGCGCTCCCTAATTCTTGGGCTCCAAGAGAAACAGACTGCGCGCTACGGAACAGGAGAAAGCTAGACGGTTGAAAATTTGGATAGAAATCATCTTTTTCATCGGTAGGAGTTGTAGCGCTTGCTCCATCCATAAGCGCTCCATTTAACGGGTTTTCTTTACGACGTTTCGGGTTAAAATCTGCGAGATCGCTGCGGTCACGCTGCTTCTTTTTAGGTTTGGAAAAAATGACCTCATCTGATTTTAGCGTATTACTGGAATGATGAACAAACTCTGCCATAAGCATGTGCTTTTTAAACAATTTAAATTCCATAGATAAAATCATTTTTGGGTAATTGGGATCTATAAAATAAACCTGTTTCCTAGGTTCGTTTTTAACGCCAATTAAAAGAATGGTGTGCGGCGTATTGACTTGGTATCCGTCCGCACGGTAAACGTTTCTTTCTATTAATCCATTCGCAGATTTAATTTTTTCAGCTAAAGGTAACGTTCCTTGAGGAAAAATATTACCATGTGTGAGTCTTATGGCTATAGGACCAAATTGTTCAAGAGTTTTGGCTAAATCAGCAGTTTTGAAATTGTCTGTATCAATATTTAAGTCCTCAAATGTGGTCACAGATAAATCGAGTAATCTTGCCATGGCAAAGTCGACCCCATATTTATCCAAAAAATCCTCAATCCAATCACCATCATAATCCTCTCCGTTTTCATCAATTATTTCATCCGCAATTCGGATAAGGTCATCAGCATAAGCTGACATTACTTTGTATATAATTTTTTTAAAATCATCCTCGGTTGCTCTACATGCCTGAACTATATCGCTAACACAGGAGGAGACACTTGCTTCTATTTTATGCATTGCTCTTAAATGTAAGAAGGAAAAAAAATAACATTGAGGACTATCTTGTGCGGGGACGTGTGTGTGTTTGGGGATGTAAATAATTTCTTTTTTAGAAAACATTGTTAACTTCTCGACGAACCTTTTTGATTTGCACATGCTGTAATAATATAACACAATTTGATTAACTTAAAATTAAGTTATTATAAAAAATCACCCAAACACATAGGATTTATTGTAATCACATTGACAATAATTAATTCAGTTGATACCCTATCAGGTTTTTTTCATATAGGAGCTTTCATGCCTAATCCCTACTCACATTTTCTTAAATTAGAATTAAACGAAGCAGACCTGAAACAACTGAAGGATGCTTTCTATGGCAAAAAGCCGCAAACCGAGGACGCCTCATTGCTTAAATTAGAATTAAACGAAGCAGACCTGAAACAACTGGAGGATGCGTACTATGGCAAAAAGCCGCAAACCGAGGACTCCTCTTTTCTTAGATTAGAATTGAATGAGGAAGACCTTAAGCAACTGGAAGATGCGTTGTATAGCAAAAACTCCCAAGCAACAGCCTGTGTTTTTGATTTAGACTATAGCCAAGGACACGGACAACAAAACGCGCGCGACATACCTCAAGAAATAGAGGTTGATTCTTCAAAAAAGCGAAAAAGGGATCTTGTAAAAAAACTAGAAGACAATAACCTGCCCCCCTCAAAACAGAAAAGTTATTGGTTACCCGAGGATCATAAAAAACGTATGACGGAAAACATGTTTAAACTCAGTCAAACAGCCGATAATCAGCTCTCATTGAAACCAAGAAAAGACTGTTCATGGAGAAAACATCTATCTAAATTCGATCTGAATAAAGAGCATCAAGGGTTTAAGCAAGAGGAAAGTCAGCCAGTCAAAGACAAGAAGATAATTTTCGTGAATCATCAAATAGAAAAGGTAAGGAAACGTCATCCCCAAAAAAGTAGTCCCCAAAATCGTTTTATGTTTCACTTCAATACAAATAGCGGGGAGACCATCAATCCTCAAAAAGAAGGTCAGGATCAACCATCTTTTACGGTTGGCAAACCCTAAAAAAGGGCTAAATGACTTAGCCCCTCAATATATCAATATTGATCCTGAGGATAACACCAATATCAATTAATAATCATTCTAATCATAAATAGGAGCGTTCATGCCTGATTCCTAACAGCATTTTCTTTAAATAGAATTAAATGACCTAGACTTTAAGCAACAAGAAACAGGTAAAGAACCACAAAATGCAGAGGGTCTGATGCAATCCCTATATTCCAACGAGAGCAAACCGCTGTTTGCCCATGACTTATATGCAATAATGAATCTCACTGAGATTAATGTTTTCGGCACAGAAGAAACTTTCTTCTAAAATATTTATCTCCTGATATCATTCTGTATTTTTTATCATCTAGTCACAAACTCAAAAGGCACTGGAGATCCCATGTTTATTAGAAATAAATCCAACCCGAATCAGCATCAACAAATTTTTAAAAATTACCACCGTTTGATGAAGCAATTTAAAGCATGGGAAAAAAACAATTCTGTTCTCGAAGCAAATGAAGAATGCTTTAAAACGTTAAATGTTGAGCTAAAGACCATTGAAAAATTCTATAACGAGTTTACCACCAAAGTTATAGCACCTCTTGCCCAACAACCCACAGCAAATTTACCAGAATTCATAAGCCAAGAGGATATTTTCGGCCTTTTAGGGTATAGACAATTCATGCTTTTTGCACAAATTTTTGCCGAAAGAGAGGCATGGATGCAACGTATCGCAGGCACCGATGGAAAAAATGCTCATACCAGCGAAAGCTACTGCAAATTCAAAAGCATTATTTCAAAATGTCCTGGCAAATTTGTTGTCGAGGAGAGCTTACGTCATTTTGAGCAAGGGACACTGAAATATCATCATGATTGGCAAACTGCAAAACGGCAAATAGCTAAGGAACTAAAATCATTACGCGCATTACACGAAAATTGGAAAGAAAGCAGCAACAAGAAGGATAGAGAGAGAGCCTCTATTTTAATTGATTTCATTAATAAATTTGAAAATATTCCTGCCCAATTACGTTTACGAGAAGAGATGCGATTGAAACAAAGTGAATCCTATAAAAATGCTCTTGCTACAGACAAGTTTAAAGCAGCCCAACTACTGAATAAACAGCTCTATGATTACGATAATCCTCAAGAGGAATTGTCAGAAAAGATGCGGCTGGTCCAATCCCTATCTCAGTGTACTCTTTTATTTGAACATAATCGCAGCCCCATGGGACGGCTAAAAACTGAATTCAATATTCAAACTCCGGTCTCTCAAAAATTAGCCTCTTTAGAAAAAGCATTATCCTCCGGGGAGAATGCATTAAATCTTTATTTGAAACATACAATGACACCAGCGGACATGACTTCTGCTATGCCTCAAAAAAGTTCTGATTGGGAGAGTGCCTCTCTTGTTGGAGTGAATAAAATCTCTGAATCTATTGCGGAACATCAGCGTGCAGGACACTCAAATCAGGAGACTCAACCTCAAATGAATTCGATTCCAAAGAAAAAAAACACAGGCAAAGTATTTCGCAAAGTTCAGGAATACGAGGAAAATCTCCGTAGGCTTGGTCTATTTGAGAGTAAAACCTCTCCCCTTCCCGGATCATTCAATGATCCGCCTTCTGCTCATGAAAATAAAGTCTCATTATGAAGCACTGCACGGATGCAACTGGCATATGAATTCTTGCACTCAATTATTCTTTTGGGAGTGGATGTTAAAGGGTTTTAAGTTTTTGCTATCCCCCTGTTTTTAGAATAATAAAATCTTAAGTTTTTTTCACTATAATTTAATGAAAGTGAGCCCTTTGGTTTTTTTTATGAAATTAGGAATGCCTATTGTCCCCTACTCAAATCAGGATGCAGCTCATCTTGCTAATCAATATGCAAGAGCATTTATCGTAGAAGGTGCAACTCAACTTATTAATAATACTTATCCTATTGATAAGAGAAAAAGCCTTAGTGATGCAATAAAAACTATAAGGGAAAAATCTCAAGAAGCTGAAAGCTCCTGGTTGGAGTTTGACTATTACATCTATGAATTTTACAAATCGATTGAATGCAGTAAAAAATATTCAATTGGAAATTGTAATGAGCTTTCTGAATTGGCTCTTGATTACATAGCTCATTATGCGCCTCATATCAACGCAGAGGTTTTTCAATTAGCAGGCGGAAATCACGTGGTCCTGGTGGTTGGACGACAAAAAGGAAGTGATCCGAAGAAGCCAGAAACCTGGGGTAAGGATGCTTATATCTGTGATCCTTGGTCTGATGATGTATACCCTGCTTCAGAATATCTTTCTCGAACAAAAAATTATTATCAAGAATATGACGAAGTTTTAGATGTTTATACAAATCACGTAGAAGACTTTAATCCTTCGAAACATACTTTTAGCCCCATTAGAAACTATAATACTGACTACATCAGAAAATATAATTCCGAAGAGCATATTAGTACCTTATATGACCTTTTTCAAAAAAAGCAGCAGATGATTGTTGCAGCAGCAGTAAATCTGGAAAAGGCGCTCCTAGAAATAGCCACTAAACTAGAAAAAAAATATGGTGTAAGTAACGAAAAATACCAAATTATCCAAAGTAAAGTAAAACAATTAAAGAGCGCTACGGAACAACTTACTCAAGATTTTGCGAAGCCTGTTGATGAATCAAATAATTATTATGAAATTATATCTCAATTAGATAAAACACTGAGACAATCAATTAAAGCTTATATTAAAGCAGCAGAAATAACAAAAGAGGAAGCTCTTGTTTTGGCTAAGCCTGTTGAAAAACGAGGGCGGCATGGATTTTTTCAATCAAAAGACAATGTCTTATCAAAAATTAACGATGCATTAGAAGAATCTAGTGATATGTTAAGAAAAATTACCGACAAAAAATAAATTGTGAGTCTAACGCAGCATTCATCTCTTCGACAAATGGTCGATTCTTAATGACCACGATATTATTATAAAACTCAGAGGTTTCATTCTGGCGTCGATTAAACCAGGTATGACCTTTATATGCGTTTGAAATAGCTGCTTGCTCAATAATCAACTCTAGGGTTTCAATCGCAGAGGTTATTTTCTGATTTTTATATTTTTTGTAGAGATCAAAAATCGCGGCAGCACCTTTGGGTATTTTAATTGTATTGCCATTATCTAGAGTACGCTCTTCACCACCAAAAAAACCAACTTTATTATCCAGCTTAATGACATCAGCTAAAACTTCCTCAAGAGTACTCTCTGCTTTTCGTTCATTGATATTATTTTTACTATTTATTGGATTCCTTGACCACCTTTCCCTGGCTTTATTGAAATATAAATCCGCTTGACTCTCGGTCACATGAAGCTTTGTTTTGATGTGTTCGATTGTTATTTTTTTTCGTTGAGCTGAGCCAATTGCTGTTTTATCTTTATATTGATATGAATTATTATCCAAATCTGGTTTATAGTGTACCTCAAATAAATGAGCTACTCTTTTTTCTCGCTCTTTGATTATGCCGTGTGCTTGATCAACAAAATTTGCAAGTTTATTTTCTAAATTCCCAAGATTGAGACGCAAGGGGCTATTTTCCTTATAATCATTGTTATATTCTTTAAATTCATCAAGGATTTGTGATTTTAAATCCGGATGATTAATAAGAAAATTTAAAAACTTATCATTCTTTAACAGTTCCTCTCCAAGTAATTGACTCCGTCTGGTTTTATGAGCAACTAATTCTTCTCGTAGTTTAGGATTCCCAATCGTTGCATCAGCAATTGGTCGATAAATTTGCTCATCGAATAAAGCGCTTTTAAGAAAAACTGAAAATGCATCTTTAATAAAATCAGGATCATTCTCAATTCCTACCAACTCTAAAAGCTTCATATCTGACTCATCAGGAAAAGCCCGAGGTTTGGCATCCGTTAAATGTGGAAAATGAGTAATATCTCTTTGAGTTATCGGAAAAGCATCTTTAGGTTTTATACCCCATGCTCTTTCTCCAGGCTTATTAAGTGGCTTATTAGGATTTTTATTTTGATATTTTGATGTGAATGTCCAGTTTGCTTGATCATGATCCACTTTTCTGGATATAAGCTGGATGGGATCATAGCCGATATTGCCACCATGCAGATCGTTCTCTTCCTCACAATAGGCAGCGGCTAATATTCTACCAATACCGGATTTTACGAGATCCTTCTGCTTTGGTGAACGCATGCGCCCCGTTGTCTGCTTCTCTTTAAGATAGTAATCATGTAACGATCGATAATTTTCTATCTCTCAAGAAAGCACCCCAACTCGATGTCCTTCCGCATCATGCACGCTTCTAACTTTCGGTGTGCGGTCATTTAACAGAAGCCGATAACCCATACCATTAAAGGCCTCAATTTCAGTAATTCTTCTTCCAGACTCATCTATTTTAAAAATTTCTACAGCTGGTTTACTATCCCTTTGTACTTTCCTCACGCTATGAGAGGGTTTGGGGGCATTTAGCTCTCTTGTAACCTCGACATGTACCGGATGATAGTATGCAAAATCTTTGCTTCTAGGAGGCAATTGACTAGGCTTTTCTATTTTAGCCAGCTCTTGCTGTATGGACTTTAATCTATGAAAAAGAGCTTCATTTTGAGCATGATCGTAATCAGCACTTTTAAGAATTGCATTGATAACAATCTCAACTTTTCTTTTACTCGTAACCGTTAAAATGAGTGACTCTTTATTGAGCTCCACATATCCGAGTGTTTTAAACAGCGGAAAATAATCATCGAGATAGTGAAAATTCACAAAGTCATTACGCAATTTCAAGATAATAAAGGGTTTCTTCTCAGGCGCTTCAATATTCTGCGGGAGAGAATTTTCATGAGTATAAACCTCTTGAAACCCTTGATCTCTTTTACTATAAATTTTCATCGACGCACAGTTGAGGTGATCACTGACTGAGCATTGTAAGTGATAAAAATTAATGAAATATTAACTGAGTGAATATAATTTACACATATTGAAAAATAATTTGCAATTCACCTAAAAAGCACGACAAGAGCTTATGGAAGATTCAACTTCATCAGTATCCTCTTCGATAGCTAACTCGAGATCCAAAAGCTCACTTTTCTCAATAAAATCGGGCTCTAAATCGCTCAGTTCATGATTTCTTTTAGCATGTGCCAAAACAGTAAAAAACAATGCGTGTTGCTTTTGCCTGTAAAGAGATTGCTCCGTCAAAAACGAGTTCGATGCAAAATAAATTTCTTTTTCTGCGAGTAAAACTTCTATTCTATGGATATATTCTTTTCTCTTATCAGGAGGTATTGAAGACAAGAACTCTGCCTTAAGCTTTAAATGAAATCCGGTCTGTTTGCAATTCTTTAGAGCATCAATAAATCGTTCTAAAGACTCTTCGGCCGACTCATTTTTATCAATTTTAAGGTCTCCAAAATCATGGCAAGTAATTCTCTGTCCCATGGGGTTATTATACTCAGCAGATAGTTCTAGTTGTTTGATATGAGGAGGTAAATTTCGTGCCAGTATCTCCCATAGCCCCAAATCTAATTGCATCTCGAATTCGGAACGAAGTGAAAGGGAGGTCGCAGGATCAAACATTGAAGTTTGTGAGTCCAGGATAAGCTGGGTAAAATATGGATTTCCTTCAATAAGTTTAAGCAGCTTTTTCTAAGAAGTTGGAACTCACCGTATCTATCCAACAAAATAATTTCGTTGGACTCTTGCGCTGAATAACCATTGGTTTGAATAAAGCAAGAATCTGCTCTTCATCCTGCTCACTGATATTGCCAAAAAATATCTTTCCATTCACTGTCGCTTTAACAAATTGATTAATTTCTTTCTGCGTTTTCAGAACCAGATTACTACTAGAAAGGACGAAAAACATAATACAAACACCTGGCTTATAAGATGCCGCATTATCTTCTTTTTAATACAATCAGACAATTTTTATTGCTATTATTTGCTAAAAATGAAACTATAAAAAATACCATCAGCCCATTATTTACAGGTTAGGTGGCTGAACCTCGACAGTTTGATTGTTTCTTAATGCTTAAAGAATCAATGAATTATATTCAGAAGAATCCACAATTGATCATTGTGTCATAATACGAGGCATATACTATGGACAGTAAAATCGAAAAACAACCATTCACGCTCACGATGCTAGGGACGCTCACTGACTTCACTCCTGAATTAAAACAAATCCCCAAACCTGCTCCATATACTAAGGGTGCAAAAGTAAAAGATTATCCTAAGGGAGAAACATTAAGCCTAATCTCTTCTTTGATTAAAACCAGCGCCCCTACTAAAACGACAAAAGTAGACTTAAAAAATCCTTACCCTTTTCAGGCTGATGAAATTACCGTAATCAATGGACCTAAAACGGATGGTTCTAATGTAGGAGAAAAAATTGGCCTTGGTCTGGCGGCAATATTAAAAGCAATAGCCCGCGGGCAAACACAAATCAATATCATTGCTCACAGTAGAGGTGCTGTTGAATCGATTTTAATCGCCCATGAATTAGAAGCTATCCAATCGATTATTGCCACATGCAGTACTTTTGAAGAGGTATTGAAGTATTTAACTGAACAACAAATCAAAAGACAAAAAGGTACGCCGACAAATAATACACCAGATATTATCGAACCGCTAAAATCCCAAATTAATCTGATCCCCAAAGAAGAGAAAGAGCAATGGTTCAATCAGCTTAAAACCTATCTGTCTCATGCATCAATAAATTTCTTTGGTATCGACCCTGTCCCTGGAGATTGTTTTCCAATTACCTGGTATGACGAACGATTTTTTATATTACCCCAAATTATAAAAAATGCTGAATTAATTTTTTATGCCAACGAACGCTCGGATTGGGGCTTTACCCCAATTTGTCCCGAAGTAGTTTCTAAAGAAACACAAAACTATGTTCGTTATTCCATGCCCGGCCATCACGGAACAGGCTCCACCGGAAATAATGGTTCCCAGCAAGGGATTATCGTCTGCCCTAATGGATATAAAACCACTCATGTCCAAAAATTACTAATATATAAAATAATTCATTTTTTAAGCGAGCATCATGTCGAATTTAACGATGGCACCCAAATTTTTCGTCAGTATTCCGCTTTAGGTCGAAAATATTTGGGAGACGATACCGAAACCAAATCAATTTCTGTTGCTTCACTCGATTTTTCTACTATTTTGCGATCACTTTATGCCATGATTGCCAAAAATCAAATTGGTTATGATGCATATAACTCAACCAATTACTCCTATATGGGCCTTACAAAGCAACGCAAAATTTTGCATAAAGGACATATCTACGGCCTCTTCAATGATGTTTTTACGACTTACTCTGGCTATGTCAATGAAGAACATGCCTTATTAATGCAAGCTCACTTTTTTCAAATTTTTGGACTGGGTACCCAAAGAAAAAATCTTGCGGATATGATTAACACTGCAAGCTTGGTTTTAGAAGAAAACATTAATAAAATTGCCAATAAAGAATCTTCCATTTTGGATTCAGAAGTAAATCGCAAGAATGTATTAGAAACATTTGGCATAGTGATTCGCCAGGTTAGCCAACAATATTTAACGGATGATTGGTCACCTATTGAAAAAGAAAAGGAAAAAGAAGCCCTTTATCAAGCAATTATTGATATCTTAACTAAATTTAAAGAACTTGCTACATCAGATAATGTAACGATTCGTCAGTATGTTGCAGAACTTCTACTGTTAAGTTTCACGAGCATAAACCATACTTTAGTGGTTCGCGCCCAGGGCATTAAAAAAGATTTTAAATACCTGCAAGAGTCGCTAGATAACCGCTTAGCACAGTTTTTTAGCGAATTATTAATGCAATTAAATCAGCTTGAAAATAGCCCGTCAGTTATGCTGGATGAAATTATAAATTCCGAAGAATATAAAAAATTACCTAATTACCCATCAACAATCAAAATAACTCATATTCATAAAAAATTGGCAGGAAAAGGCCTGGAAAAATACAGCGTTGAGCAACTGAGTAAAAGCTATGAAGAACAGTTTGCTAATACTATTGAAGATTTTGCAAAGCTTTATCAACAAATTCGAATCTTTATCTATGACTTAGCTGCTTTACGTAGCATAGTTCCTAATGAAAAAATTGAAGTCGATGAATTGCACTTGCTGAAACAAGCGAATGGATTAATCGCAACAGCGGCTGAACGATTTTATAAAGAGAGAACCAATGCACTTCCTTCCATTGCCGATACAGAATTCATGAAATTAGCAGAAAAACACGCGATTGAACATTTTGGTGTCGAGGATCGTCTCAAAGAAAAAAATAAAGAACCAGAAAAAACAACTACAGAGACCGGCGGTGGTTGGTTTTCTTTCTTCTGGAGACCAGTATCAAAACCGATACAGGGCACTCAAGTGAATTCTGCGACGAGCGGGGACATTACCCCCAAAGAGGAAATTACAACGACGCCTAAATAAGTGGTTAATGGGTCTAGCTGGGTATTTTATTCTCATACAGACCTAGCAACTGTCTTGAGCTGTGAACTCAAGACAGTTTGTTATTTGCTTATAGCTTAGGAAAAAATGCAGCTGCAATTCAACCGGTGAGACCGGAACTCGCTTCAAAATATTTTTCGGGAATTGGAGCGAGACGATCCGTGGTGGAACGCGCAGCTTGATTGTAAAAACCATGGTGATTGCATCCTGGATTAGAAGCGGCGGAAGCCACAGTTGCAGCAGGCGCAGCAATAGTATGATCTACAGCCTCCTTCTCAATCTGCTCTTCCACCTGTGCAGCACCAACAGGGTCGACAGATTGATTTTGCTGATTATCTAAATTTGCACCAGGAGCCCTGTTGTGTGCCTTATTAGATAACCAACTATCAATATCGAAAGAAAAAACACGAGTTTTCATTTCTAAATAAACCTATTAAAAAATTTATTGTTGCGGTTAATCCGCGGATTAACCCACTTAAACTGAAGGCTAGAAATAAGCGTGATAGGTTGAAACTAAGCAATGGAAGAACCTAAGGGCTTTGACAGGCAATGATGCGCCACATTTTTAGGCTGATATCGCTTAATTGCACTCAAATACAACCCATCAGGCAATATTTTTACCTGTTTATTGATTCGAGATTAATTAAACTTACCAGTCCTCCACTCGCCCTTGATGTAATGGTTTTTGGGCTGAGTAATTACGAATTGCGGAAAATTTTAACAGATTTTTTTTTAGAAAACATCAAAAATGTTATTTTTTATATTGGACGTATTCCGTCAGAAAATAAAAATAGACCTCATGAGTTTTTCGAGCGACTAATCAGTACTCTTTTATCCATTACCACCCGCCATAATGGGGGGAACAGAGCCAAAATTAACATTCCCAAATAGCCAGAAGGAAGTTGTGGGCTTGAGTCAATATGTCTTAATAATTGATAAGGGCGTGCCCCATGAACATGATGATCAGAATGTCTTTGCAAATGGAAAAGGAGCATATTACTCAGCCAATGACTCGCATTCCATGAATGCTGTGCGGAAACTTTCTCATAGGAACCATTAGCGAGTTTCTTGCGCTCTAAACCATAATGTTCAATGTAGTTAATGATTTCCAACAATAAAATGGCAGTCAACGACTGCAGGATAAAGAATAAAAGAGCCCCCCACCCACCATAATAAAGAAGAGCTATTGCTACAAACAAAGGAATACCAATAATCCAGTAAAATTGATTGTTCCAATGATACCATGAATATCCGAGACGATTTAAACGCTTGCCTTCTATGTTGAGCGCTGAACGAAAAGAACCAATAATTGTTCTTGGTAAAAAGTGATACAAACTCTCCCCTAGCCGAGCTGTTGCAGGATCTCTAGGCGTAGCCACATGAACATGATGTCCACGGACATGCTCTATAAAAAAATGACCGTAACATACACTGACCAATAAAATTTTACTTAGGAGTTGATCAATCGTGGAGTTTTTATGCATGAGCTCATGGGCAAGAGTAATTCCGATGCCACCAGTCAAAAGCCCAATCGACAAACTGAATCCAATAAATTCGGTGACCGTTAACGGATAATGTACGACCAAATAAATCGCCAAAATCAGAAAACTATATTGCACCGGTACATATATCCAGGTAATGAGTTTGAAATATCGATCCCTGAGTAACCTCTG